>CAZBNX010000036.1:0-2842 GCA_964493255.1 uncultured Pseudomonas sp. | reverse complement strand
ATGGCCAGCCACCGCAACGTGCGCGACGCTCATTTGGAATGGGATAGCCGCGTACCTGTGCTGCATATTGGTGCGTCCGCAGAAACCTTGCGCCTAAGCGGTCTCACGCCACGCGATTTGGCCAATCAACTGCAATTTCAATTAGATGGCGTGCCCGTCACCGAAGTGCGGCAAGACATTCGCGGCGTGACTGTTATCGCGCGCGGCCTCCCCGACCCACAACAACCCTTCGACAGTCTGCAAGTTCGCACCCAAGAAGGGCACGCGGTTAGCTTGCAACAATTAGGGCCAGTGACGGTGGATTATGAAGAACCGCTCATCCGCCGTTATAACCGTGAGCGCATTTTAACCGTGCAATCTGAAGTAGAAGGCGCGCAACCGCCCGATGTCACAAAAGCACTGTGGGCACAATTAGCCACACTTCGCACACAATTACCCGAAGGCTACCGATTAGAAACGGGTGGCTCGGTTGAACAATCTTCTAAAGCTGATGCGTCTATTCAAAAACTGCAACCGTTAATGGTGGCGTTAATGTTAGTGGTCATTATGATACAAATGCGCTCCTTTACGGGCACATTTGTTGTATTGGCCACAGCACCGCTAGGTTTAATTGGTGCCGTTATTGCGTTACTAGCGTTCCAAAAACCTTTCGGCTTTGTTGCATTATTAGGCTTAATTGGTTTGGCGGGTATTTTAATGCGAAACACGATGATTCTCACGCAGCAAGTACAAGACTCTCTTAATCATGGAATGAATCCGCGCGATGCGGTGATTGAAGCAGCCGTACAACGCGCGCGCCCCGTGATATTAACGGCGTTAGCCGCTGCATTAGCCTTTATTCCATTAACCCTTGATAGTTTTTGGGGGCCGATGGCGTGTGTGCTTATTGGTGGCGTATTAGTGGGCACAGTTATTACTTTGCTGTTTGTTCCAGCTTTATATGCGTTACTGTTCAAACTACCCAAAGCAACAAATTAATGCCATTAGATATATTAACTTTATATTAGGAATTATGAAAAACACAATACAAAACACATTAACGACGTTGCACAACTTAGTTAAAGAAAAAATCACGCACATTGCTGTGAAATTGCTTATCGCTATACTCGGCTTGGCGCTCAAATTAGCTTACGAAAAGCGCCTAACGATTCGCGGCGGCTTTATTTGGAAAGAATTAGAAGGTAAACCCGTTTTACTGGTGGCCAATCATGCTAGTCATCTCGACTTCATGATTTTATTAGATGTCATTGACCGACGCTTTCAGCGTGACATTTCTTTTTTAGCTAAAAAAGAATTATGGGAACGCTTATTATGGCGAATGCTGATGAAACACGGTAACTCTATCCCTGTAGATAGAACACATTTTACCGTTGGCTCCATGCGCGCGATAAAAAAAGTATTCGCTAATAACGGGTTACTCGGCATGTTTCCCGAAGGCACCCGCTCGGATGGAAAATACATGGGGCTTATCAAGCCCGGCCTAGAATTTATTATCCGCAAATACCCGCACATTACCTACGTTCCTTGTGGTTTAGAGGGCTTTTACGAAGCATGGCCTAAAGGTCAGCGTTTAACATGGCCATTGCCTAAAGGGCATCAATTAAATATCGCATTCGGTCAACCTCGTTCCTTTACTGAATCAGGTGCAACGACCGCCGCTGAATTTGCTGAACAGCTTATGAACGAAGTAGCACAATTATCTAATCAGCCAAAACCTACTTTTATTATTAGAATATCGCCACACAGCGATACACAACAATAAAGGGCGTATTATGTCTGTGCCAACGATGGCAAAAACGCCTGCAAATGCGTGGTTTATTTTTTCGACTTGTGCAGTGGCCATTTTTTTTGTGTGGCTCGAAAGTACAGGAATGCCCGCCATGGTGCCCACATTTCAGCGAGCATGGCCAGAATATTCATCTAATTATATTGCGTGGATATTAAACAGTTATAGCATTGTCTTTGCATTGCTATTAATACCCATGGGCTGGCTAACTGACCGCGTGGGCAGTCAACGAATGCTCACTATCGGCCTTATGGCGTATGGAGTGACTTCTATTGCGTGTGCGCTATCGCCTGATTTACCAACGCTCATTATGGCGCGTATTACACAAGGAGCCGCCGCCGCTTGTTTAACACCAGCGGCATTAGCATGGGCATTACAAAATTTGCCACTGCATCAACAGGCACGCGCTATGTATTTATGGGCCGCTGTAGGCGGTATCGCCGCCGCAGCGGGACCTATTTTAGCCAATATCGCACATAATACAGCATGGCCTTGGATATTCTTTATTCACGTTGCCGGTAGTTTTATTGCTTTATTTTTTATTCAAAAATTAAAACCTTCTACAGTAGACGCAGCGAAACAAATCACCACCCCACCGCAATGGAAAACGCTTACGCAAGGTAATTTCATTTACTTACAAATCAGCACATTAGCATTCGGTGCAGCCTTTGTTTTTATTTTGCTTAACGTACAACAGTTATTTATCCACACCTTCCAGTTTTCTCATACACAAGCGGCATTACATTTAACACTAGCGATTGCATTTTGTGTTATTACTTCGTTTGGTTTGGCTTTTTCTCGTATAGGCAAAAAGAGAAAATACCTAACCGCAACAGGTGCGATTTTAACGGCGTGCGTTGGCTGGCTCTTTATACTTTCAGAAGGCAATGCGTTTAGCATTGCATTAATAATTCCTTTATTACTGGCGGGTTTAGGTTTGGGTATGGCACTACCTAACTTTTCATCCCTGAGTATTCATGCGGTACCCATCAATTTAAAAGGCGTTGCGAATGCAATTAATCAATCTGCACGGTTACTAGGCTCTGCGCTAGGTAT
>CAZBNX010000035.1:6764-13645 GCA_964493255.1 uncultured Pseudomonas sp. | reverse complement strand
AAATGCGAGGTGCCGACCCAATACCAAGGCAGCTCCGTCCACGCGAGAAAATTCATAAACGCGGGCAGCCCTTCACCGGCACTTTCGCGCATCAAATACATGCCCATTGCGTAGCCGCCGAGGGCAAAAAACAGCCCGTGCCCCAACGACAGCAAACCGGCGTAACCCCAGACCAAATCCAGCGCCAGCGCCACCACCGCATAACAAAGAATTTTGCCCACCAGCGTTAAGGTGTACGCCGACACATGCAGCGCGCTGCTGGCTGGCAACAGGTGCAACAGCGGCAAACTCAGCAATAAAGCCAGCACGCACAGCCCCAATCCGGTGGCGACACGCGGCCCCAACAGGCTGCCAAAACGGGCAATCAGGGTTGAATTTATGGCGGTATTCATCAGTCAATCACCCGGCCTTTGAGTGCGAAGAGACCTTGCGGGCGCTTCTGGATGAAAAGAATAATCAGCGCAAGAATCAGGATTTTGCCGAGAACAGCGCCGATTTGTGGCTCAAGTAGCTTGTTCATGATGCCCAAGCCAAACGCGGCCATCACGCTGCCCGCCAACTGACCTACGCCGCCCAAAACCACCACTAAGAACGAATCAATGATGTAACCCTGCCCCAAATCAGGGCCGACGTTACCAATCTGGCTCAGTGCCACGCCGCCCAAGCCTGCAATCCCCGACCCCAAACCAAAGGCCAGCATGTCAACGCGCCCCGTCGGGACACCGCAGCAAGCGGCCATGTTGCGGTTTTGGGTTACGGCGCGCACGTTCAGCCCTAAGCGCGTTTTGTTCAGCAGCAACCACGTCAGCGCCACCACGCTTAACGAGAAACCGATAATCGCCATGCGGCTGTACGGCAGCACCAAATTCGGCAGCACTTGCCAGCCGCCCGACAACCACACGGGGTTGGCCACTTCGACGTTTTGCGCGCCAAATAACACCCGCACCAGTTGAATCAGAATCAGGCTAATGCCCCATGTCGCCAGCAGCGTTTCCAACGGGCGGCCATAGAGGTGACGAATCACGCCGCGCTCCAGCGCCATGCCGATGCCCGCTGTCACGAAAAACGCCACCGGCAACGCCAACAACGGATAGAAATTGAGCCAATTCGGGGCGAAGGTTTGAAAACCCAACTGCACCATGCAGGTCGTGTACGCGCCAATCATCAGCATTTCGCCGTGTGCCATGTTGATGACACCCAGCAAACCAAAGGTAATCGCCAAGCCCAACGCTGCCAGCAACAACACCGAGCCCAACGACAACCCGCTAAACGCATGTCCCAACAACTCGCCGAAGAACAAACGGCGCTCCACCTGCGCCAAACTGACCTCCGCAGCGTGGCGCACAATGGTGTTCGTTTCTGTGTCCGCTAAAAACGCGCGCAAGCGTGTTGGCGTACTGGGTTCATTGCTTTCACCCAACAAACGCACCGCCTCTAGACGTTCGGCAGGATTGCGCGAGTTGAGCTTCAACCCCGCCAGCACTTGCGCCAAAACTGCTTTCACCTCGGCATTCGTTTCAGCGGCTAATTGCTGCGATAACAACGGTATTTGTTCGGAATTAGCGTTTTTTTGCAGCAAACGTGCAGCATCTAAACGCACAGCGGGCGAAGGGTCTACTAATTGATGGCTGGCTTGCGCGCTGGCCACTAAGCCGCGCAAACGGTTGTTGAGACGCACTTTTTTCAGCGCGCCGTCCGGTGTGGCGTTGCCGTCTGCGGCCACCGCGCCACCGTTCTGCTCAATAAAGGGCAGGTTACGGCTGTCCGTGGAAAGGGTGCCTTGTTGCAAGGCATTTAACAGCGGCATCCGCGCAGCATCGGGGGTAATTGCCCAGCGTTCTAACAGTTGCGCTTGTTGCGTGGGCGTGGCGGTAACGAAATCAGTGGCATCGCCCGCCTGTGCGCCCCATGAAAGGCACAACAACACGGCGGTCAATAGACGAGAAAGGAGGGTGAACATAGCGCGCATCCCGGTTACGGGCTGAAAACACGGGCGTGGCACACGCCGACGCCCGCGAGAGAAGCACCCTAAACCGGGTGCGGGTCACAGCAAAACCGCGCGTTAGTTGCTCTTAACGGCGTAATCAGGCTTCTTGTCGTTGCCCGGAATGAAGGGGCTCCACGGCTGGGCGCGCAATGCGCTGTCAGTTTTCCAAACTACCGAGAATTGGCCGTCTTCCTGTACTTCGCCAATCATCACCGGCTTGTGCAAATGGTGGTTGGTTTTGTCCATCGTCAGGGTGTAACCGCTTGGTGCGGCGAAAGTTTGACCAGCCAGCGCCTCACGCACCTTGTCTACGTCGGTGGTACCGGCTTTTTGCACCGCTTGCGCCCACATATTGATGCCAACATAAGTGGCTTCCATGGGGTCGTTGGTGACGGCTTTATCCGCGCCCGGCAATTTCTTGTCGATGGCGTAGGCTTTCCACTTCTTCACGAAATCCGCGTTGACGGGGTTTTCCACCGATTGGAAGTAGTTCCACGCCGCCAAGTGCCCGACCAGCGGTTTGGTGTCGATGCCGCGCAGTTCTTCTTCACCGACCGAGAAGGCAACCACCGGCACATCGGTAGCGGCAATGCCTTGGTTAGCCAATTCTTTGTAGAAAGGAACGTTGGAATCCCCGTTGACGGTAGAAATAACCGCCGTTTTGCCACCTGCTGAGAATTTCTTGATGTTGGCCACAATGGTTTGGTAATCGCTGTGACCAAACGGGGTGTAAACCTCTTCAATGTCGCTGTCTTTGACGCCTTTGCTATGCAGGAACGCGCGCAAAATTTTGTTGGTGGTGCGCGGGTAAACGTAGTCGGTACCGAGCAGGAAGAAACGCTTGGCGCTGCCGCCTTCGGCGCTCATCAGGTATTCAACCGCTGGAATCGCTTGCTGGTTTGGCGCAGCGCCGGTGTAAAACACGTTATGCCCTTTGTTCGTTGCCGCCAGTATCGGAGAAAAAGGAATACACAATCGTGAACCTCTCACCGCCATGCACGGTACTCACGGCGTGATGGGAATCAGGTGAAATTGCAAACCCCTGTATTGAGCCGCTTTGGGGAGGAATGATCTTGCTAAGTTGGTCTGGCTGAGGGCCTGAGAATAACATTAATTGTCCGCCGAAGTCATCGTTCCAATTCCTATTTAACTGAATCAAAACTCTATGTGTTTCTTCGCCTGGAATAAAATCATTGTGAATACGAATGGTTTGTCCTGGAATAAGTTTGTGCGCAGTAACATCCACCTTCGCAGATAAGGTGGTATTAAAAAGAGAAGCAATACATTGTCGAAGGTGGTTCAATGTGCTAGCCGAGGCCAGCTGGGCAATAGGTTCTGGAAAGTCTTGCTGCAACAAGCTGAACTCATACTGTTCGTAAAAATCGGTTTCAACTAGCCGCCAAGGTGCACTCTCCTCAAACCATGCTAAATATTGATTTTGAGTTTCTGAATCTATGGCCTCTGTTATCGAAAAATGCTTGAAAGGGGCATGATCTAGAGCTGCTGAATCAATATTTATGCACATTCGACACCCTCACGCATCAGCCTTTCTTTAACGGAACGAATTATTTTCATATGATCATGACAATATACAGATGGGGAATCATAGCCATTGCTCTCACTCCATCGGTATAAGGGCATACCGCCACCACATACAGATAAATACTCGCAAGAGTTACAGGATTCACAAGTGGGAATCTGCATACGGGCATACTCTGAAAATTCTTTTGAAGATAAAACCTCTGATATTTTTGTGTCGCGCACATTCCAGTGTGAGGTAAAGAAGTCGGCACCGTCAAAGGATGAGCGAAGCGTATCGTTTTTTCTAATTTCTCCGTCTGTTTCGAAAATTAGAATTCCATACGGGTCAGTACCTTGGCCTTCTTTAGTGCCCGAGTCACCTAGAAGCAGCCTTACTATATCGTCAAAGAAACGAATTGGAACAGGGGATGGGTCTGATGCATAACACTCAAACAGCTCGCAAAGCCAGTCTCCATATTCAGTGGACTTAAAGCTGGATTTTCCTTGTGGCAGTCGATCGTGATTTCCGTCTTGCATTAAGAAATCCATATTAGGCGAGCCGATGGACTTCAAAAAATCGTACGTTTTTTTCGCTGGTATAGATGGCTGGATAACACTTAGTGTTCCGGCGAAAAGAAATTCAGAATCTCTATGTGATCGTAATACTTGAATGCCTTTTATTGTCTTGGGAAAAGTGGTTTTTCCGTTGACATCAACACGAGCTATGTCATTTGCCCCCTGATCTCCATCAATACTAACGGAAACGCTGACTTTCTCCTTAGAAAAAAAATCTAAAAACTCTTCGTTTAAGAGCGCTCCATTTGTTTGCAGGCTAATTGGGTAGCGTTGCGAATCTAGCTTCTCCCGAAGCTTTTTTACAAGGACTGTAAGATTTTCCAAGCCAAGTAAAAGAGGTTCTCCACCATGCAGTACAATAGCAAAACCAGCAGCTTGAGCATTGGCCTGATGGATTAGTCGATCTACTAAGGAGTCAATTACATCCAGCGCCATTCGCTTTGGTTGGGCGCGCCAGCTGGTGTCCTTTCCCTGATAAACATAGCAGTACGAACAGTCGTAGTTACACCTGCTGGCCGTCTTTATTAGGGCAGTGTCTAATTGGAGCGCCATGAATCATTACTGCCCTCGATTGTGGCGGTTATGAGTGCGGTCATACTTGCCGCCAACCGCTTGAACGCCTTCCTTATTACGTACTTCTTCAATAAGGCGCTGGATTGCAGGGCTGGGAAGATGGGTGGGGGTTGTTGAGTTGTTTGGTTGGGTCTGATTTTGCACGGCAAAAACTCCTTTGATCGAATTATGGACAACACTAAGGGTATTCTATGCCATCGTAGATGTAAAGAATTTATATTCTCTTTTTAAATCAATAGGTTGAAAATTAACAAAATTGTATCTCATTGTTTTTAAAGGGTTATGTCGTAGATAGTAGTGCATAACAAGGTGCTGCACTCGGACAATTTTTCCGCTGCGCTACAAAATTGCCGGTGAGCACGGCGTTAGGCGACATTTCTTCGCCTTCGTATTGCACGGGGTAGAACAGCAGGCCGTTCAGTTCTTCAAACACCGGCAACACCGATTTGCGTGAAACGGACGTCCAGCAACCAAACACCACATCTACTTTATCTTTGGTCAGCAGTTGACGGGCTTTTTCAGCAAACAGCGGCCAGTTAGATGCAGGGTCAACCACCACAGGCTCCAACTGCTTACCATTCAGACCGCCTTTCGCGTTGATTTCGTCGATGGTCATCAGCGCCATGTCTTTCAATGACGTTTCAGAAATCGCCATCGTGCCAGACAGAGAATGGAGAATGCCGACCTTAATGGTGTCTGCCGCGTGAACGGTGAACGGGAACAGACCACTCAGCATCAGAGCACTAGCAGCAAGGGCAGATTTAAGCAGCGGACGACGTTTCATCGGGGAAGCTCCAGCAGGTCAAAAGCGATGGGCACAGCATGGCCTACTGACCGAATGGGCGTTATACGCCGCCTAACGTACTGACCTACGTCATCTAACGTATCCAAGCTGTGCGCCATGTCAGTGCATCCTTTGCACCATGAACGCCACCCCACCTCCGCCAACCCCTAACACGCCGCGTTTAACGCGGTGGCAGGCGGGTTTTGCCACACTAAAACGCCTCGTTACGGGGCGCGGTATGCCATTTGCAGGTGCACGGTCTCTCGCTCAGGAAATCGCCCCCGTGCCCGCTACTGGCCCGCAACGCATCGTCAACATTCGCCGCGATTACAACAGTTGGGTCGCTGACGAAACCCGTGAAGATTACGCGCTGCGTTATACGCCGGTCTCTTTTCGGAAATGGTCGGAGGCGCGGATTGCCAACACGGCGCTGGGTACGTTGTCGTTTCTAGTACTGGAAGCGATTGGCGCGACACTGGTGCTGAATTACGGCTTTATCAACAGCTTATGGGCGATTTTGGCCATGAGCGCGGTGATTTTTTTCACCGGCCTACCGATTAGTTATTACGCCGCGCGCCACGGCATCGACATGGATTTACTGACCCGCGCCGCCGGATTTGGCTACATCGGCTCGACGCTCACCTCACTGATTTACGCCAGTTTCACCTTTCTTTTCTTCGCCTTAGAAGCCGCTGTGATGGCGGTGGCGCTGCAAATGTATTTCGGTATTCCGCTGAGTCTGGCGTATGTGATTAGCGCGCTGGTGGTGATTCCAATGGCCATGTACGGCATCACACGCATCAGCCGCTTGCAGGCATGGAGCCAACCGCTGTGGCTGCTGTTGCTGTGCGTGCCTTATGTGGCGGTGTGGCTGCATCACCCCGATTTGGCCAGCGAATTAACCCACGCGATTGGCACGCGCGGCGGCGCAACCTTCGACCCCATCGCCTTTGGTTTGGCCTGTACCTTGGTGCTGGCGCTGGTGACGCAAATTGGTGAACAAGTCGATTATTTGCGCTTTTTACCGCCACAAACGCCGCACAATCGCGGACGTTGGTGGACAGCGCTTTTATTAGCGGGGCCGGGTTGGATTGTGCCGGGGGCGCTGAAAATGCTCGGCGGCGCACTGTTGGCGGTGTTGGCGCTGCGCTATGGCGTCAGTGCGGAACATGCGGATGAACCCGCGCAACTGTACCGCGTCGCCTACGAACAGGTTTTCCACGACCCGCGCTGGGCGATGGCCGCGATGGTGCTGCTGGTGGTGGTTTCGCAAATCAAAATTAACGTGACCAATGCGTATGCCGGTTCGCTGGCGTGGTCGAATTTTTTCGCGCGCGTCACGCACAGCCATCCGGGGCGCGTGATTTGGCTGGTGTTTAACGTCGGCATTGCGTTGATGTTGATGGAATTGGGCGTGGTCGAAGCCATCGAACAGGTGTT
>CAZBNX010000035.1:0-6664 GCA_964493255.1 uncultured Pseudomonas sp. | reverse complement strand
CTGGGCACCGCGCTCATCACCGCGCCGCTGATTGCGTGGCTCACCGGCGGGCGCTATTACCTCGCGCGTCAAACCGCGCCCAATCAATTACCGACCCGCGCCGATGGGAAAGTGGATTGCGGCGTGTGCGGCAACGCCTTCGAAAGCCCTGACATGGCCTTTTGCCCCGCTTACGCCGCGCCGATTTGCTCGCTGTGTTGCTCGTTAGATGCGCGCTGCGGTGATTTGTGCAAACCCGCGCGCCCGCTGCAACAACGCTTGCAACGCTGGTTGACGACGCGCCTTCTGCATTACGTTTTAGTTTTTAGCCTAATGATTGTGCTGTTAGCCGGTGCCTTAACGCTCATTCACGCGCAAGTGGCGCAGGCGCTGATACAGGCAGGATTAACGGAGTTCGCGTTATTTCCGGCTTTTTTCAAAGCCTTTTGTTTGCTGTTGTTGTTTATCGGTGTGTTGGCGTGGTGGGTGGTGCTGACGCGCGAAAGTCGGCACGTCGCGCTGGAGGAATCGCAGCGGCAAACCCGTTTATTGATGCAAGAAATTGACGCCCACCGCGAAACTGACGCGCAATTACAAAAAGCCAAAGAAGCCGCCGAAGCCGCCAGCGCCGCCAAAAGTCGCTATGTGACCGGGCTTTCCCACGAATTACGCACGCCGCTCAACAGTATTTTGGGTTACACGCAAATTTTGCGCCGCGACCACAGCCTCAGCAGCCCACAGCGCGACGCTCTTGACACCATTCACCGCAGCGGCGCGCATCTGCTTTCACTGATTGATGGCTTGTTAGATGTGGCGCGTATCGAAGCCGGAAAGCTCAATTTAGAACCCTGCGAAATCGACTTGGCCGACTTCATCGAACAGCTCGGCAAAATGTGCGCGCCACAGGCCAGCGAAAAAGGCTTGGTCTTTCATTTGGAACGCGAAGGGCGTTTGCCTGCGGTCGTGCGCGGCGATGAAAAACGCTTGCGGCAAATCCTCATCAATTTGCTGGGCAACGCGGTGCGCTACACCGAACGCGGCAGTATTTGCTTGCGCGTCAGTTACTTACGGCAAACCGCTACCTTTGAAATTGTAGACACCGGCATCGGCATGGCCGCCGACCAAGTAGAACGCTTGTTCCAACCCTTCGAGCGCGGCGACCCGCAACGCCAAGATAACGGCCTCGGTTTGGGGCTCACGATTGCGCGCATGTTGAGTGTGCTGATGGGCGGGGAATTAACCGTCAGCAGCACGCCCGGCGAAGGCACGCGCTTCCGGTTGCGCTTGTATTTGCCTGCCGTGCGCGTGCCGCAAGCGTTGCTCGCCGAAGAGCATGACATCGTGGGTTATGCCGGAAATCGGCGGCGGGTGCTGGTCGTGGATGACCATTTAGAGCATCGAAAAGTGTTGGCCGGATTGCTAGAACCCTTGGGTTTTCAAATCGTTATGGCGGCAAATGGGCAGGAAGCCTTGCAGCAAGTGTCGCTGTGCAATCCCGATTTAATCCTCATGGATTTGTCGATGCCGGGCATGGATGGCTGGCAAACCAGCCGCTTGATTCGGCAATCCATTGGCTCGCACGCGCCGATTATTGTGGTGTCGGCGAATGCCTTCACCGACGGCGAGCAACGCCTCGACCCCGCCTGTAATGACTACCTCGCCAAGCCCGTCCACGCGCCCGCGTTGTTGGAAAAAATTCGCCAGCATTTAGGCGTTGAATGGCTGCGCCGCGAACCCAGCGAAACACACAACGCCCGCAGCCTCGACCTGCCCGCCAGCGCCTTGGCCGAATTGAGTGAATTAGCGGCGTTGGGCTATGTGCGCGGTGTTTTGGAATGCCTCGACCGCGTGCAGCGCGAAGAACCCGATTGCGCGCCGCTCGTTGAAAAATTGCGCGGGTTGGCACGCCGTTTTCAACTGGATGAATTAACGCGCTGGCTGGCGCAGGCCACGCCGCGCCCTGAACACCCCTCGGAGCCCACACATGACGCCGGTTGAACCCGTAGAGCCGAGCATCGTCCTGATTGTGGATGATGTACCGGACAATCTCGCCTTGCTGTCTGACGCCCTCGAACACGCCGGACACATGGTGTTAGTCGCGCTGGACGGCAGCACCGCGCTGCAACGCATGCAGCGCCTCAAACCCGACATCGTGTTGCTGGATGCGCTCATGCCCGGCATTGACGGGTTCGAAACCTGTCGGCAAATCAAAGCGCGCCCCGAATTTGAAGATGTGCCGGTGCTGTTTATGACCGCGCTCACCGAAAGCGAGCACGTTTTGGAAGGTTTCGCCGCCGGTGGCGTGGATTACGTCACCAAGCCGATTGTGCCGGAACAGGTGTTGGCGCGCGTGGCGTCGCACTTACGAACCGCGCGCGCGCTGCGTACCGCACGGCAAGCGTCGCAGCCGGTGGCCGCTACCGATAACAGCGGCGGACGCGATGCCCTCGCACGTCGTTACCAATTAACCGGGCGTGAATTGGACGTGCTGGCGTGGGTCGCGTGCGGCAAAACCAATAAAGATATTGGCGAAATTTTGGGCTTAAGCCCGCGCACGGTGAACAAACACCTCGAACATATCTATGTGAAATTGGGGGTCGAAACGCGCACCGCTGCCGCTGCGGTGGCCATTGCTATGGGAGTGACGCACGGATGACGGCGCGCCTCTCTCTTCCCGATGACGGCTGGAAAGCCGCGCTGCGTTTACGTTTTGCCGCACGCCCAGAGCGCACCGTACTGACGGAACGCCGTCACAGTGGCCCGCTGACGGTGCAGCGTCCGTTTTATCCCGAAGGCGCGCCCTGTCATTTATATGTGCTGCATCCGCCCGGCGGCGTGGTCGGGGGCGATGGTTTATCGCTGGATATTCATCTGGACGCGCACAGCCATGCGCTGCTCACCATGCCCGGCGCGACCAAGTTTTATCGCAGCGCGGGGCCGGTTTCGCGTCTTGTGCAACAGTTTCAGGTGGCTGAAAACGCCATGCTGGAATGGCTGCCGCAAGACAGCATTTTCTTCCCCGGCGCGCGCGCGGCGCTGGAAAGCCGCTTTGAATTGGCGTCGGGGGCGCGGTTGTTGGCGTGGGAAAGCCTGTGCCTTGGGCGTCCGGTGATGCAGGAAACCTTCTCACACGGGCAACTCGACAGCCGCATCAGCCTCTTCCTCGACGGTCAGCCGCTGCTGCATGAACGCTTGCGTTTAAGTGGCGGCGCGTTGGCGCGCGTCGCGGATTTTCCGTTGTTGGCGACGTTTTTCGCTTATCCCGCCACACCGGAATTACTCGACCTCGCCCGCAGCCAATTAACCAGCGCCCGCGCGCCCGCCGGTGCCACGTTGTTAGATGGTTTGCTGGTGGTGCGCCTCCTCGAACACGACAACCAACGCTTGCAAGCCACCTTGCAGCAGCTATGGCGGGCGCTGCGTCCGGCTGTGGTGGGCTGCCAACCCTGTCCGCCCCGTATTTGGGCCACCTGAGAGCACCTCTAATGGAACTGACGCCCCGAGAAAAAGACAAGCTGTTGCTATTTACCGCCGCGCTGTTGGCTGAACGCCGTTTGGCGCGTGGGCTGAAACTTAACTATCCCGAAGCGGTCGCGCTGATTAGCGCCGCCGTGCTGGAAGGCGCGCGCGATGGCCGCACGGTGGCGGAATTGATGGAAGAAGGACGGCACATTTTGACCCGCGAACAGGTCATGGAAGGCGTGCCGGAAATGATTCCTGACGTGCAAGTTGAAGCCACGTTCCCCGATGGCACCAAGTTGGTCACGGTGCATAACCCGATTCTCTAAGAGGCGCTATCACTATGATTCCCGGAGAAATTCGCGTCGCTGATGGCGATGACATTGAACTGAACGCCGGTCGGGAACGCCGCACCCTGACCGTTGCCAACCACGGTGATAGACCCGTGCAAGTGGGTTCGCACTATCACTTTTTTGAAGTGAATCCGGCTTTGGTGTTTGAGCGTGCCGACGCGCGTGGCTTCCGTTTAGACATTGCGGCTGGAACGGCGGTGCGTTTTGAACCCGGTCAGGCGCGCACGGTGACGCTGGTGGCGTTGGCCGGTCAGCGGGCGGTGTTTGGCTTTCGTGGCGAAGTAATGGGAACGCTGGAGGTGCAGCCATGAGCCGTATTTCTCGCCAAGCCTACGCGGATATGTTCGGCCCCACGGTCGGCGACCGCGTGCGTTTAGCCGACACCGATTTATGGGTCGCGGTAGAAAACGATTTCACGGTGTACGGCGAAGAAGTGAAATTTGGCGGCGGTAAAGTCATCCGTGATGGCATGGGGCAAGGGCAAATGTTGGCCGCCGCGTGCATGGATTTGGTATTCACCAACGCGCTGATTATTGACCACTGGGGCATCGTTAAAGCCGATATTGGCGTGAAAAACGGACGCATTGCCGCCATTGGCAAAGCCGGAAACCCCGACATTCAACCCAATGTGAGCATTCCGGTGGGGCCTGCGACGGAAGTCATTGCCGCTGAAGGAAAAATTGTGACGGCGGGCGGCATTGATGCCCACATTCATTTCATCTGTCCGCAACAAGCGTGGGAAGCCCTGACGTCTGGCGTCACCACTATGATTGGCGGCGGCACCGGCCCCGCAACCGGCACCAACGCCACCACCTGCACGCCCGGCCCGTGGAATATCGCGCGCATGTTGCAAGCGGTGGACAGTCTGCCGGTCAACGTGGGGCTGTTGGGGAAAGGCAACGTCTCGCGCCCCGATGCGCTGCGCGAACAAATCGACGCCGGTGTGATTGGCCTCAAGCTGCATGAAGATTGGGGCTCGACGCCTGCGGCGATTGATTGCTGTCTGAGCGTGGCCGATGAAACCGACACCCAAGTCGCCATTCACACCGACACGCTCAACGAATCTGGTTTTTTGGAAGACACCCTTGCCGCCATCGCGGGGCGCACCATTCACACCTTTCACACCGAAGGCGCAGGCGGCGGCCACGCGCCCGACATCATCCGCGCCTGTGCGTTTGGCAATGTGCTGCCGTCATCGACTAACCCGACCTTGCCTTACACGGTGAACACGGTCGATGAGCATCTGGATATGTTGATGGTTTGCCATCATTTAGACCCCAGCATCGCCGAAGATGTGGCGTTTGCTGAGTCGCGGATTCGGCGCGAAACCATCGCCGCTGAAGACATCCTGCACGACATCGGCGCGTTTTCCATGACCTCTTCCGATTCACAAGCGATGGGGCGCGTCGGGGAAGTGGTGCTGCGGACGTGGCAAGTCGCGCACCGCATGAAACAACAGCGCGGCCCCCTCAGCCCCGACACCGCGCACAGCGATAACGCGCGCGTTAAACGCTACATCGCCAAATACACGATTAACCCCGCGATTTCGCACGGCATCGCGCATGAAGTCGGTTCGGTTGAAGTGGGAAAACTGGCCGATTTGGTGCTCTGGTCGCCCGCATTTTTTGGTGTGAAACCCGCGTTAGTGGTGAAAGGCGGGTTAATCGCCGCCGCGCCGATGGGCGACATCAACGCCTCCATTCCGACGCCGCAGCCGGTTCACTATCGCCCGATGTTTGGCACCTTGGGCGCGGCACGCCACGCCACACGCATGACGTTTTTATCCCAAAGCGCCGCCGCGCGCGGGGTAGCGGCTGAATTGAAATTGGCCAGTTTGATTGGCGTGGTGCGCGGCTGCCGAAGCGTTCGCAAAAGCGACATGCGGCACAACGGGCATTTGCCGCACATCGAAGTGGATTCGCAAACCTACCAAGTGCGCGCCGACGGTGAATTATTGGTGGCGGAACCCGCTTCCGTGTTGCCGATGGCGCAGCGTTATTTCTTGTTTTAAGGCGGTGTTTTGATGATTCGACTGACACAACGTCTCACGCAGGCCGCGCCGATTACCGCCACGGCCACACTGGATGTCGATACGCGGATTAAGAGCCGCGTCCGCATTCAACTGGATGATGGGCGCGATGCGGGGCTGTTTTTGGAACGTGGCCAACTCTTGCGCGGCGGCGAATTACTCGGCGATGAAAGCGGCAGCGAAGTGGTGCAAATCATCGCGGCCGCCGAGCAGGTTTCAACCGCACACTGCCACGACCCGCTGTTGTTGGCGCGTGCCTGTTATCACCTCGGCAATCGACATGTTCCGCTGCAAATCGAAGGCGATTGGCTCCGTTATCAACACGATTACGTTTTAGACGACATGCTGCGCGGGTTTGGGTTAAGCGTCACGGTGGAACAAGCGCCGTTCGAGCCGGAAGCCGGTGCCTATCAAAGCCACGCGCACAGCGCACCTACTCACGAACATCGCTTTGTGTTGGCTGCTGGCCAGCACGCGCATTAAAACTGCTTGGAGATTCGCCATGAAAAAAACACTCACCGCGTTGTTATTGCTGGCGGCCACGCCTGCGTTTGCCCATCCCGGCCATGAGCTGCTGCAACCTCTGCAAGAAGGTTTGTTGCACCCCCTGACCGGCACCGACCATCTGCTCATGTTGCTGGGCACCGGCTTATTAGCCGCTCTGACTAGCCGCCGTTTGCACCTGCCGTTAGCGGCGCTGGCCATGCTGGCATTAGGCGCAGGTTTGGGGCAGGTATTTGGCGCATTTGTCGGCATGGAAACGCTGATTTGGGCAGCGGTGCCGGTGCTGGGCGTGGCGCTGTGGTTGCAGCGTCAGGCGGTGCCGATGTTCGTGATGCCGTTG
>CAZBNX010000034.1:8038-13676 GCA_964493255.1 uncultured Pseudomonas sp. | reverse complement strand
GCCGCAACGGGTTTGAGCTGGCCGCGCATGTCGGGGCGACACAGTTCGGAGCTGCGCGCCAGTTGCGCCACAATCACGCCAATCCCTTGATGACCGGGACGCCAAACCACGCGGTCGCCGGTGACCAGTGCGGGCAAGTTGGCACGTCGGTGGCAGCGGAAAATCTGCCCAGCCATCTCGCCGCTGAGGGCTTCGACGTCCATTTGTACGCCGAAATGGGCGATGACCAGACCTTCTTGCTCGGGGCCGAGGTCGCCGCCTTCTAATTCATCGACAGCGCGTGATTCACGGCGTGCGGCGCGTGCGGCGCGTTCTTCTTGGATTTTCTCGATGCGCCAGCTCTGGCGGCGAGTCAGTTGGCGTTTGGCCATGATGAATCCATTTGCTGAGGTGGTTGGCAGTCTAGCACGCGGTACGCCTGCTAGAATCGACGCTATTACCTGAGGAGCTTACGCCATGCAACATGCAGAAAACCTGATTTGGCTCGACCTAGAAATGACCGGCTTAGAGCCAGAAACCGATGTAATTTTGGAAATTGCCACCATCGTGACTGACTCCCAGCTCAACGTATTGGCTGAAGGGCCGTCGCTGGTGATTCATCAGCCGGATGAGGTGCTCGACAATATGAATGCGTGGTGCATTGAGCAGCATGGCAAAAGCGGCCTCACCCAGCGCGTGCGCGACAGCCGCATCAGCTTGGAAGACGCCGAGCGGCAAACGCTGGAGTTTTTGGCGCAATGGGTGCCGCATCGCACGTCACCGATGTGCGGTAACAGCATCGGCCAAGACCGCCGTTTTTTGGTGCGCTACATGCCCACGCTGGAAGCCTTCTTCCATTACCGCAATTTGGACGTGTCCACGGTGAAGGAATTGGCCTCGCGTTGGGCTCCGGCGGTACGCGAAAGTTTCAGCAAAAACGGCTGTCATCTGGCGCTGGACGATGTGCGCGAATCCATCGCCGAATTGCGTCACTACCGCGACAATTTCTTTAAAATTTAAGCTGTTACCGACGATTGGCGCGCGGCATGTTGTGCCAGCGCCCACGTTACATGCTCACGCACCAGCGCCGAGGGATGTTCACGGCGTAGGTGCAGCGCCTCCAGTACCGGCACGGTGCTGGGCGCGTTGCCCAACCCCACCGCTAGATTACGCAACCAGCGTTCATACCCGGCGCGGCGCAGCGGTGAGCCTTCCGTGCGTTGCAAAAATTCCGCTTCGGTCCAGCGGAATAGTTCGGCCAGCGTGCTGTTATCAAGCCGCTGACGCGGCAGAAAATCGCCTTCTTGTGTGGCGCGCGCGAAGCGATTCCACGGGCACACCAGTTGGCAATCGTCGCAGCCAAATACCCGATTTCCAATCAGCGGGCGTAAGTCTTCGGGGATGCTGCCTTTTAATTCAATCGTTAAATATGAAATACAGCGACGCGCATCCAACTGATAGGGCGCAACAAACGCCGCCGTGGGGCAACTATCCAAACACGCCTGACAGCGCCCGCAATGTTGCTCCGGCGTGGGCGTATCCAGCGGCAATGGAATATCGACGAATAATTCACCGAGAAAAAACCAGCTTCCGGCTTTTCGATTGATTACTAAGGTGTTTTTCCCAATCCAGCCTAATCCAGCCTGTTCGGCCAAGGCTTTCTCTAAGACCGGCGCGCTGTCCACAAACGCGCGATAACCGAATGGCCCGATTTTTTGCTGAATGCGCTCCGCCAGTTGTTGCAGGCGTTTGCGAATCAATTTGTGGTAATCGCGCCCCAAGGCATAGCGCGAAATGTAGGCGTGTTCGGGGGCGGCGAGCACCTCGGCCATGCGCGTATCAGGCGGCAAATGGTCCATTCGTAACGAAATAACGCGCAGCGTTCCGGGCACTAATTCAGCGGGGCGGCTGCGTTTATCGCCGTGCGCGCCCATGTAATCCATTTCGCCGTGATAACCGGCGGCTAACCAACGCTGAAGAAAATCGGCGTGTTGCCCGACCGCTACGCCGGTAATCCCGACCTGTTGGAATCCCAATTCTCGGCCCCATTCTTTAATTAACGAGGCAAATTCAACAACATCAAAAGGAGGAATAGGCATGGCTGGCGGCGCTCCGGTGCGTGAGGCGTATAATCATGCCAGACCCCTTCTCGCGAAGATTCCCATGCCTAGGCTCCCAGACCCGTTACCTCTTGCGCTGTACCGTGCCGAACAGGTGCGCCAACTTGATGCTGGCCTCATTGCCGCTGGCACCCCCGGATTTATGTTGATGCAGTTGGCGGCTCAAGCCGCGTGGCGGGCGTTGCGTCGTTATTGGCCGCAAGCGCGTCACATTACGGTGCTCACGGGGCGCGGCAACAACGCAGGCGACGGCTTTTTATTGGCCACCCTCGCGCAGCAAGCGGGCTGGGCGGTGCAGGTGTGGACGGTCGGTGCGTCGGAAACCTTGCAGGATGATGCCGCGCGTGCGTATTTCAGCGCGCAACAGTGTGGCGTCGCCATCGCGCCTTATGCCGAACAGCCCTTACAAGGCGTGGTGGTGGATGCGCTGCTGGGCACCGGATTGCGCGGTGAGGTGCGTGCGCCGTATGCCGCAGCGATTCAACGCATTAACGCCAGTGGGTTGCCGGTGCTGGCGATAGATATTCCCTCCGGTTTGTGTGCCGATACCGGCAGCATTCAAGGCGAGGCGGTGCGTGCAGATTTAACGGTGACGTTTGTCGCGTTGAAAGTGGGGCTGTTTTTACGCGATGGCCCGGACGTGGTGGGCGCGTTGGCGTTTTCGCCCTTGCGCGAAGGTGACGCCACGCAGATACCGATTGCCGCACGGCGGTTGGTGGGCGAAGCGTTGCCGGTCTTACCGGCGCGGCGGCGTAATTGCCAAAAAGGTGATTTCGGGCGTGTGCTCGTTGTGGGGGGAGACAGTGGTTTTGGCGGCGCGGCGCTGTTGGCGGCTGAAAGTGCGTTGCGGAGTGGCGCGGGCTTGGTCAGTGTGGCGACGCGCGCCGAGCACGTCGCGCCGATGCTGGCGCGTCGGCCTGAAATCATGGCGTGTGGCGTGCGTTCAGCCAATGAAGTGCATGCCTTGGCACAATCTTCAACCGTTCTGGTCGTCGGGATGGGATTGGGGCAAAGCGCATGGTCACGCAGTTTATTAGGTGGATTGGCGCGCTACGCCATTCCGCAGGTCTGGGATGCTGATGCGCTGAACTTACTGGCCAGCGGGCAGGTCGCAGCACCGTCAAGCCCGTGGATTGTGACGCCACATCCGGGCGAGGCCGCGCGGTTGCTGCGCTGTAGCGTCGCTGAAGTACAAGCCGACCGCCTCGCTGCCGCGCACCGTTTAGCGCAGCAGCTTAATGCAGTGGTGGTGCTTAAAGGCGCAGGCAGTGTGATAGCAACGCCCGATGCGGAGGCCTATTTATGCACGCAAGGCCATCCCGCGATGGCAGGCGCTGGGTTTGGCGATGTGTTGGCCGGTTTGTTGGGCGCGTTGTTGGCGCAAGGCTTGCCACCCGAAGAAGCGGCGCGTTTAGGGGTTTGGTTGCACGCGCGTGCAGGTGAAAAAGTTGGTTTAGAAGGCCGAGGCATGGCCGCTGCGGATTTGCTGCCCGTCATTCGACAATTATTAGAGGAACATGCGCCATGTCAGAAACCGTAACCCGCTATGCCGCCGATGAAAACGCCATGCTGGCGCTGGGCGCTGCCGTGGGCGCGCTGACAGGCGGTGTCGGTACGCTGTATTTACGAGGCGATTTGGGCATGGGAAAGACCACGTTTTCACGCGGATTGCTGCGCGGTTTGGGACATACCGGCTCGGTAAAAAGCCCCACGTTTACGATTGTAGAACCGTATGAAATCGGTGAAATGCGCGTCTTTCACTTTGATTTATATCGGTTAATTGACCCAGAAGAGTTGGAGTTTTTCGGCATCCGCGATTACTTGCACGCCGACACGCTGTGTCTGATTGAGTGGCCAGAACGCGGTGCCGGGGTGTTACCCGCACCCGATTTAGCAATAAGCATTGACGTGCAAGGAGAAGGCCGTGTGTTGCGTTTTGAACCGCACAGCGCGCGCGCCCGTGTCTGGTGTGACCGCTTGAACGAGGGTGTTTGAACCCATGCAAAAGCGTTTTTGGTCGTGTGTGTGTGCGCTGTGGTTGCTAGGGCTGGCCAGTTGGGCACACGCTGCTTCGGAGGTGCGCGGGGTGCGCTTGTGGCGCGCGCCCGATAACACGCGCCTTGTGTTTGACCTCACGGGGCCGGTGCAACATAACGTCTTTACCTTGAGCGCGCCGAATCGCGTGGTGATTGATATTGATGGCGCACACATGGCCACCGCCTTAAATGATGTCGCCAATGCCCGCACGCCGATTCGCAGTCTGCGGGCGGGCAATCGTGGCGCGGAACAAATCCGCATCGTGCTGGAAATGAACAGCGATGTGACGCCAAAAAGCTTTCTATTAGCGCCAAATCAAACGTATGGCCATCGCCTTGTGTTGGATTTATTTGACCAAGCCAATGGCGGCTCGGTGGCTACTTCGGCTCCGGTGGCATCGCCGGTACCTGCCAGCAGCACCCCAAAAAGCGCGCCCGCAGAAAGCACAGCGTTGCCGCCTGCCTCGCAGTTCCGTATTACGAAAATTTCACCCAGCGGTGCAGCGTCGTCGCCCGTGAGCCAGCCTGTTGCGCCGCCGCCTGTGCAAACGACACCGGTCAACACAGCAAAGGCGTCTGCTGCTCATCGAACGCAGGGGCGGCGTGATGTGGTGATTGCCTTAGATGCCGGTCATGGCGGCGAAGACCCCGGCGCTATCGGCCCCAATGGGCTACAAGAAAAAGGCGTGGTGTTGGAAATTGCGCGCAAAGTGCAGCACTTGATTAATCAAGAAAAAGGGTTCCGCGCAGAGCTGGTACGCACGGGCGATTACTTCATTCCGTTGCGTAAACGCACCGAAATTGCACGCAGTAAAGGCGCTGATTTATTTGTGTCGATTCATGCGGATGCGGCACCGCGTTCGTCGGCGTTTGGGGCGTCGGTGTATGCGTTATCGGATAAAGGCGCGACTTCAGAAACAGCGCGCTGGTTAGCCGACAGTGAAAATAATTCCGACAAAATTGGCGGTGTAGGTGGTGTCAGTTTAGAAGACAAAGACCCGATGCTGGCGGGGGTGCTTTTAGATTTATCCATGACGGCCACACTGTCTTCCAGCTTGGACGTGGGTGCGCGGGTGTTAGGCAATGTGGGTCGTATTGCGCCGCTGCATAAATCACGGGTAGAGCAGGCGGGCTTTATGGTGCTGAAATCGCCAGATATTCCGTCGATTCTCGTCGAAACGGGTTTTATCTCGAATCCGCAAGAGTCTGTAAAACTCAATACCGCCGCGCATCAGCAGGCATTAGCGCGTTCGATTCAGGCGGGCGTTCATCAATTCTTCCGTGAAAATCCACCGCCCGGCACTTATTTAGCGTGGCAGCGTGAGCAAGGGCGGCGCGTGGGCGCGGTACCGGCAGCGGATTCCACCACCTTGGCGCAGGCAGAGAACCCATGAGCGTTTCTGAGCAACGTATTCATCTTTTGCCGCAACGGTTAGCCAACCAAATTGCTGCCGGAGAAGTGGTGGAGCGTCCGGCGTCGATTGTGAAGGAACTGCTGGAAAA
>CAZBNX010000034.1:4769-7938 GCA_964493255.1 uncultured Pseudomonas sp. | reverse complement strand
TGGCAAGTGGAAACCGAAGGCGCGGACATGCAGCCGCGTATCCAGCCCGCCGCGCACCCCGACGGCACCAGCGTGGAGGTGTTGGATTTATTCTTTAACACGCCCGCACGCCGCAAATTCATGCGCGCTGAAAAAACGGAATTTGAGCATATTCACGAAGTGGTGCGCCGTTTGGCGTTGACGCATTTTGAGGTGGGTTTTCATCTGCGGCACAACGGGCGCGCGGTTTTAAGTTTTCATCCGGCGCTGGATGAGCATGGGCGCGCGCATCGGGTGGCGAGTGTGTGCGGTGCGGGCTTTTTAGAACAGGCGTTCCCGCTGGACGTCACGCATGAAGGGTTGCGTTTGTGGGGCTGGGTGGGTTTTCCGACCTTCTCGCGCAGTCAGGCGGACTTACAGTATTTCTACGTTAATGGGCGCATGGTGCGTGACAAAGTGGTCAGTCACGCGGTGCGGCAGGCTTATCGAGATGTGCTGTATGCCGGTCGTCATCCGGTATTTGTGCTGTTTTTGGAGCTGGAACCGACGGGCGTTGATGTCAATGTGCATCCGGCCAAGCATGAAGTGCGCTTCCGTGACCAACGCACCGTGCATGATTTTCTGTATGGCAGTTTGCATCGCGCGCTGGCGAGCATTCGTCCAGAAGAACAAATGCCGTCACCGGCTGCGCTGTCAGAGCCTGCAACCGCCGTAACCGGAGTAGCGGCAGGCGAATTTGCAGGACAGGCAGAAATGCGTTTGTTGCCTCCGCCTTTAACGACGCCCAAAGCGCCGATTCAGCAAGAATTACAGGGCGCGTACCGTGAATTTTATGCCGCTACGCCGCCGCCGCCAGCACTTCCAGACGCACAAGGCGAGGTGCCGCCGTTGGGCTATGCGCTGGCGCAGTTGCAGGGCGTTTATGTGTTGGCGGAGAACGCGCAAGGCTTGGTGTTGGTGGATATGCACGCGGCGCACGAGCGTATTTTGTACGAGCGGCTCAAACACGCGATGCGTAGCGAAGGGCTGCGCGGGCAGCCACTTTTAATGCCTGAAACGCTGGCTTTGAGTCAGCGGGAAGCAGATTGTGCCGAAGAACACACCGCGCAATTTTCGGCATTAGGCTTTGAATTGCAGCGATTAGGCGACGAAATAGTCGCTATTCGACAGATTCCAGCGTTGTTGCATCACGCCAATGCCAGCGCGTTAGTGCGTGATGTGTTAAGCGATTTGCTGGAATACGGCACCAGCGACCGTATCCAAGCGCACCATGATGAATTGCTGGCTACGATGGCCTGTCATGGCGCGGTGCGGGCGAATCGTCGTTTATCCGTGCCGGAAATGAATGCGCTGCTGCGCGACATGGAACGCACCGAACGCAGCGGGCAATGCAATCATGGCCGCCCCACATGGACGCAATTAGGCATGGACGAGCTAAACCGTTTATTTTTGCGTGGTCGTTAACTTCATCGTTTCAGAAAAAGAGTGTGCTGATGTCTGCGTTGCCTCCTGCCATTTTTCTTATGGGCCCGACCGCATCGGGCAAAACTGATTTGGCGATTGCGCTGGCGCAGGCGTTGCCGTGCGAGATTATTAGCGTGGATTCGGCGCTGGTTTATCGTGAGATGGACATCGGCACCGCCAAACCGGATGCCCGCCTGTTAGCCGAATTTCCGCACCGTTTAATCAATATTCGTGACGCCGCCGAGAGTTATTCCGCCGCCGAATTTCGTGAAGATGCCCTCGCTGCAATGGCAGACATTACGGCAGCGGGGCGCATTCCGTTGTTGGTCGGTGGAACCATGTTGTATTTCCGCACCTTGCTAGAAGGCTTGGCGGAAATGCCAGCGGCTGATGCGCAGGTGCGTGCCGAGTTAGAAGCATGGGCGCACACGGCGGGCTTGGCGGCTTTGCATGCAGAGTTAGCGCGCGTGGATGCGGTGTCAGCGGCGCGCATTCATCCCAATGACCCGCAGCGTTTAATTCGCGCGCTAGAGGTGTATCGTGTCAGCGGGCGCACCATGACCGAGCATCGTTCTCAACAACAGGCGCAAAATACGCCGGGTGCGGGGGGATTGCCTTATACTGTGGCGCACATGGCCATTGCACCCGAGCAACGCGCGACGTTACATGCACGCATTGCCCAGCGTTTTGGCCGCATGTTGGAGCAGGGTTTTCTGGAAGAAGTCGAGCAATTACGCGCGCGCCCTGAGCTGCATTTGGGGTTGCCCTCGATTCGCGCGGTGGGATACCGGCAAGTATGGGAATACCTAGACGGCCAGTACGATTACGCCGAAATGACGGAGCGCGGCATAGCCGCAACGCGCCAACTGGCGAAACGCCAATTTACATGGCTGCGGAGTTGGCCTCAGCCGCTGTGTTGGTTGGACAGCTTGGCAGAAAATAACGTCCAACATGCCTTGAAATACATGCAATCCGTCACACATTGACGCCTCATGTTGTAATTGTTTTATCTGTATACACCTTAAAAATCCTTTGAAAGGAGCATGGAAAATGTCGAAAGGGCATTCCTTACAAGACCCTTACCTGAACACCCTACGCAAGGAACGTGTCCCGGTTTCTATTTACTTGGTGAACGGCATCAAGCTGCAAGGCCAAATCGAATCCTTCGACCAGTTCGTTATCTTGCTGAAAAACACGGTCAGCCAGATGGTTTATAAGCACGCCATTTCCACCGTGGTTCCGAGTCGTCCGGTGCGTTTGCCTAGCAGCGAGCTGGGCGAATCTGACATCGAATAAGTGGAGTTTTGACCTTGTTCTTCGAGCGTCCCGGTGGTGGTGAACAGGCTTTGTTGGTGCATCTAGAAGGGCAAGCCCCTGATGTCCGCGAAGACCCTGATGAGTTTTTGGAACTCGCCCGTTCTGCGGGCGCTGAAGTGGCTGCCCTTGTGAAGGTACCTCGTCATCAACCGACGGCGCGTTTTCTCATCGGCAGCGGCAAGGTTGAAGAAATTCAGGCGCGGGTTAAGGCCGAAGGCATTGAGCTGGTGATTTTTAATCACACCTTAACTCCCAGCCAAGAACGTAACTTAGAGAAAGCCTTTGAATGCCGCGTACTCGACCGCACGGGGCTGATTCTCGACATTTTTGCTCAACGTGCGCGCACGCATGAAGGTAAGTTGCAAGTCGAGCTGGCGCAGCTAGAACACATGAGCACGCGCCTCGTGCG
>CAZBNX010000034.1:2307-4669 GCA_964493255.1 uncultured Pseudomonas sp. | reverse complement strand
GCGGATGTGTACGCCGCTGACCAGCTTTTCGCGACCCTCGACCCGACGTTACGCCGCATCGAGTTTCCTGACGTTGGCCCCGTCATTTTGGCGGACACCGTGGGATTCATTCGTCATTTGCCGCATAAATTGGTGGAGGCGTTCCGCGCCACGCTGGAAGAATCCAGCAACGCGGATTTACTGTTACACGTTATTGATGCCCATGAGCCGGAGCGCGATTTACAGGTCGCGCAGGTGTATGAGGTGCTGCGCGAAATTGGCGCGGATGAACTGCCAACGCTAGAAGTATTCAACAAAATTGACCTGTTGCCCGACGTTGCGCCACAAATTCAGCGCGATGATACCGGGCGTCCGGTGCGCGTGTGGCTGTCGGCGCGTGATGGCATGGGTGTGGAGCTACTCCGCCACGCCATCGGCGAGTTATTAGGCGAAGATATTTTTGCCGCGACGTTGCGTCTGCCGCAGCGTTTAGGGCGTTTACGCGCGCAACTGTTCACCTTGGGCGCGGTACAAAGCGAGCAATACCACGAGGAAGGCGATATTTTGCTGGCCATTCGGTTGCCACGCGCTGACCTCAATCGAGTGGTGAGTCGAGAGGGGTTTGTCCCCGATGAATTCATCGCGCAACACACTTGGCAATAAAGCGCCGCGCTGCACTTTTGCCCTTAATCGGCGCTTTTCGTTAGCATTCGCGCCTTCTTAACCTTGCTCGCAAGGCATGAATTCAGTGGGGAGAACGCTATGGCTTGGAATGAGCCGGGTGGAAATTCAAACGACCAAGACCCTTGGGGCGGGCGTCGTGATAAAGGCGACCGAGACCGAGACCGCCAAGAGTCACCAGACCTTGATGACGCCATTCGCAAACTGAAAGCCAGCGTGGGCGGTTTATTGGGCGATAACACGAAAAAGCGCCCACGTTCCGGTGGCAGCGGGGATAACAATCCTGAACGTAGCGGCGGTGTGTCTGGATTGGTGGGCGTGTTGTTTGTTGCGCTGGCCGGTTTCTGGCTATACAACGCCACTTATGTGGTTGATGAACAAGAGCAAGCGGTCGTATTGCGTGCCGGTAAGTATTACGAAACGGTAGGCCCCGGCCTGAATTTGTATGTGCCGCCGCTGGACCGCAAATATCAGGAAAATGTCACCCGTGAGCGTGCTTACAGCAAGCAAGGGCAAATGCTCACACAGGACGAAAACATTGTTGAAGTACCGCTCACGGTGCAATACCGCATCAGCAATCTGCAAGATTTTGTCCTCAATGTTGACCAGCCTGAAATCAGTTTGCAGCACGCCACCGATAGCGCCTTGCGTCATGTGGTGGGCTCAACCTCAATGGATAAAGTCCTGACCGAAGGCCGTGAGCAAATGGCCGCCGAGGTCAAAGACCGTCTTCAGCAGTTCTTGGATACCTATAAAACGGGTATTACGGTCACGCAGGTGAATATCCAAAGTGCTGCCGCGCCGCGTGAGGTGCAGGAAGCTTTTGATGACGTCATTCGTGCGCGTGAAGACGAACAGCGCGAGAAAAATCAAGCCGAAGCCTATGCCAACAGCGTGATTCCTGAAGCGCGTGGTCAGGCACAACGCATTCTGGAAGATGCCAACGGCTACCGTGAAGAAGTGGTCGCACGCGCACAGGGCGAGGCCAGCCGCTTCAAACAGTTGCTGACGGAGTACCAAAAAGCGCCACTCGTCACACGCGAACGCCTTTATTTAGAAACCATGCAAGAAGTGTTATCGAACAGCAGCAAAGTCTTAACCGGCGGTGATGGCAAAAATAACGTGCTGTATCTGCCGTTAGACCGCATGGGCGGCGCTGCGCCATCAGCGGTTTCCCCGGCTGCACCCATGCCAGCCGCACCGATGGCGACCACTCCGGCGGCTCCAGTAACCGAGAGCCTCCGTCAGCCTGCGGAACAAGCACGCGCCACACGCACCCGGGAGAGCCGCTGATGAGCAATAAATCACTGATATCAGTTGTTGCCGCTGCGGCGCTGGGTTTGATGGCGTGGAACAGCTTTTACATCGTCCAGCAGACAGAAAAAGCGGTCTTGTTGCAGTTCGGTAAAATCGTTAATGCCGACGTTCAGCCCGGCTTGCACATCAAGATTCCGTATGTGCATCAAGTGCGCCGTTTCGATGCGCGCTTACTGACCTTGGACACGCCTACGCAACGCTTTTTAACGTCTGAGAAAAAAGCGGTGATGGTGGATTCCTACGCGAAATGGCGTGTGGCGGATGCGGAGCGTTTCTATACCGCCACGTCCGGCGTGAAGCAAACGGCGGATGAGCGCCTGTCTCGTCGTTTGGAAGCCGGTTTGCGTGACCAATTTGGTAAGCGCACGCTGCATGAAGTGGTGTC
>CAZBNX010000034.1:0-2207 GCA_964493255.1 uncultured Pseudomonas sp. | reverse complement strand
ATTTATGCCGCAGCGTATGGCCAAGCGCCTGAATTTTATGCGTTTCATCGCAGTCTTCAGGCGTATCGGCAGAGTTTTGCCGACCGCCGAGACGTGCTGGTTCTGGACCCAAAAAGCGAATTTTTCCGCTATTTAGAACAGCCGAAACCATAAAAGAGTGCCCCGATGGCGACTGCGCCGTCGGGGATTCTGTGGCAAAAAGCGTGTTATCATGCAGCAGCCGGGGAGAAACCTCGGCTTTTTTTTGCGTCTGCGGGAAGCTAAACCCGGCTCATAGTGAAGAGGAGAAGCAACATGGCAACGCTAGAACGCTGGCTGCTGCCAGACGGTATCGAAGAGGTGCTGCCGGTAGAAGCGGCGCGTATCGAAGCGGCTCGCCGCCGTGTACTGGATTTGTTTCGGGCTTGGGGCTACGAGCTGGTCATTACCCCGCACGTCGAATATCTGGATTCGTTATTGACCGGCGCAGGCCAAGATTTGGCCCTTCGCACGTTCACCGTCACAGACCCGCTCTCTGGGCGGCAAATGGGCTTTCGCGCTGACATTACGCCGCAAGTCGCGCGCCTCGATGCACACAGCCACCGCCAAGCGGGGCCAAGTCGTTTGTGTTATGCCGGTGCGGTATTGCACGCCCGCCCACAAGCGTTGTCATCGTCGCGTAGCCCTATTCAAATTGGCGCAGAATTGTACGGTGATGCCAGCGTTCACAGTGATGCGGAAACCATCAGCCTGATGCTCGAAGCCTTAGCCCTTACGGGTGTGCCAAACGTACACATGGATTTAGGGCATGTGGGCATTTATCGCGGTTTAGCGCGCGCGGCGGGTTTGTCGGGTGCGGCTGAACAGCAGTTATTTGATGCGTTACAACGCAAAGCCATCGACGAAATTGCCACCCTAACGACAGACCTTCCCGCTGAGCCTGCGGCCATGCTGCGTGCGCTGGCTGAATTGTGTGGCAATCGTTCTGTATTGGATGCCGCGCGTCAGCGTTTGGCTGCTGCGCCTGCGGACGTACTGGCCGCGCTGGATGATTTGCAGCAGTTGGCCGAGGTACTCAGTGCGCGTTATCCGCAACTGCCGTTGTATTTTGATTTAGGCGAATTGCGCGGCTACCACTATCACACTGGCGTGGTGTTTGCGGCGTTCGTGCCCGGCGTTGGGCAGTCCATCGCGCAAGGCGGTCGTTATGACGATATTGGCGCTGATTTTGGTCGCGCGCGTCCCGCCACGGGCTTCTCCACCGACCTTAAAACCTTGATTCGCTTGGGTGAATCCACGCTGACCGAAGCACAAGCGGGCATCTGGGCGCCACAAGGTCAGGAAGCGGATTTGTGGCAGGCCATTCAAACTTTGCGCCAAAGCGGACGCCGCGTGGTGCAAGCCTTGCCCGGCCAGAACGCAACCGACGCCGCGCAAGCGGGCTGTGAAGCTGAACTTATTTTCCGGGATGCTGGTTGGCAGGTCGTGCCGCTGGTGTCTTAAGTTTTTCGCCGGTCCGTATTCCGGCCTCCGACCTTCCGTAAGGGGATAAGCGTTATGGGTAAGAATGTTGTCGTTCTGGGCACCCAATGGGGTGATGAAGGCAAGGGTAAAATTGTTGACCTGCTAACCGATCAAGCAGCAGCAGTGGTGCGTTATCAAGGTGGCCACAATGCTGGTCATACCTTGGTCATTGATGGTGAAAAAACCGTTTTACACTTGATTCCGTCCGGCATTCTGCGTGACAACGTGCAGTGCTTAATTGGTAACGGCGTTGTGGTTGCGCCCGATGCGTTGCTCAAAGAAATCACCAAGCTGGAAGAAAAAGGCATCCCTGTACGCGAGCGCCTGCGTATTAGCCCTGCTTGTACGTTGATTCTGCCGTACCACGTTGCGTTGGACCAAGCGCGTGAATTGGCGCGTGGCGCTGCCAAAATTGGCACAACAGGTCGTGGTATTGGCCCAGCGTATGAAGATAAAGTGGCGCGTCGTGGGTTGCGCGTTGGCGATCTGTTCAATGCGGAAACCTTTGAAGTCAAATTGCGCGAGCTGATGACTTATCACAACTTCGTGTTGGAAAGTTTCTACAAAGCCGAGCCGTTGGATGTTGATAAATTGCTGGCGGAGTCGTTGGCATACGCCGATATTTTACGTCCGATGGTGACCGACGTTACTGCACGTTTGCACGAACTGCGTAAAGCCGGTGCGTGCATCATGTTTGAAGGCGC
>CAZBNX010000033.1:12635-14133 GCA_964493255.1 uncultured Pseudomonas sp. | reverse complement strand
TCGACTTCTTCGCCTTGGCCCAAATCAGCGGTGAAGGTCACTACTTCACAGTTGTAGGTGTCTTGCAGCCATTTCAGGATGACCGAAGTATCCAAGCCACCGGAATAGGCCAACACGACCTTTTTAACGTCTGCCATTCGTTTAACTCCACGAGGGGTTGCTAGTGAGGCGGCATCTTAATGCCGAGCCTGCTTAATTTACAGGGGAGGCCAGCCCGCAGCGGGCTGGCGTGTCGCGTGGTTACTTCACGCGCTGACCGGCTTTTGCTCCGGCATCTGGGCTAAGAAGGAAGATTTCTTGCCCGCCGGGGCCTGCCGCCAGCACCATGCCTTCACTGACGCCAAATTTCATTTTGCGCGGCGCAAGGTTGGCGACGTACAGCGTCAGGCGGCCTTCCAGTTCAGCGGGGTTGGGATACGCTGATTTAATGCCTGAAAACACGTTGCGTTTGGCGTCGCCGATGTCGAGGGTGAGGCGCAATAATTTATCAGCCCCTTCGACAAATTCGGCCTTTTCAATCAAGGCGATACGCAAATCAACAGCGGCAAACGCATCAAAATTGATTTCAGCGGCGAGCGGGTCTTTGGTGAGTTCGCCGTTACCTTGTGGCGCGCTGGCGCTGCTTTCGGCTTGGGCGAGGTCTTCTTTTGAGGCGTCAATCATGGCGTCAATTTTGGCGGCTTCGATGCGGGTGAGCAGCGGTGTAAAGGGGTTGAGGCTGTGATTCGCCAAGCGCGTGCGGTGGTCATCCCACGTCAGCGGCGCAACATTCAGGAACTGTTCAGCGGCGGCGGTCAGGTTCGGCAATACCGGCTTGAGGAAAATCACCAACTGACGGAACAGGTTGACGCCCAGTGCGCAAACTTCCTGCACTTCCTGTTGTTTGCCTTCCACTTTATTCAGCGCCCACGGTGCTTTGTCGGCAATCCACGCATTGGCGCGGTCGGCCAGCGCCATGATTTCACGCATCGCACGGCCAAAATCGCGGCTTTCGTAGGCATCGGCGATGCTGGGCGCAGCCGCTTGGAACGCATCCCACAATTCAGGTTCAGGGTTGGCGTCCACTAATACGCCGTTATTGCCTTTATGGATGAAACCGGCGCAGCGGCTGGCAATGTTCACCACTTTGCCGACCAAATCGGAGTTCACCTTTTGCACAAAATCTTCAAGATTTAAATCAAGGTCATCCACGCTGCGGCTGAGTTTGCTGGCGTAGTAATAACGCAGATATTCGGGGTTTAAGTGGTCGAGGTAGGTGCGCGCTTTGATGAAAGTACCGCGCGATTTAGACATTTTTTGCCCGTTGACCGTCAAATAACCGTGCACGTTGACGGCGGTCGGTTTGCGGAAACCCGCGCCTTCCAGCATTGCAGGCCAAAACAGGGTGTGAAAGTTCACAATGTCTTTGCCAATAAAGTGATACAGCTCGGTTTTCGCATCGGCCTGCCAAAACGCATCAAAATCCAATTCAGGACGACGCGCGCACAGGTTTTTGAAG
>CAZBNX010000033.1:0-12535 GCA_964493255.1 uncultured Pseudomonas sp. | reverse complement strand
CTGCCAAAACGCATCAAAATCCAATTCAGGACGACGCGCGCACAGGTTTTTGAAGCTGGCCATGTAGCCAATCGGCGCGTCCAGCCAAACGTAGAAGTATTTGCCCGGCGCATCGGGAATTTCAAAACCGAAATACGGCGCATCGCGGGAAATGTCCCACTCTTGCAAATCGCCATCCAGCCATTCGGCAATTTTGTTGGCAACCGCGTCTTGCAGGGTGCCGCTGCGTGTCCATTCTTGGAGCATCGCTTGGAAATCCGGCAATTTGAAGAAAAAGTGTTTGGAATCACGCAGCACCGGCGTCGCGCCAGAAATGGCTGAACGTGGGTTTTTCAGTTCGGTGGGTTCGTACGTCGCGCCGCATTTTTCGCAGTTATCGCCGTATTGGTCTTCTGCCGCGCATTTTGGGCATGTGCCTTTAATGAAGCGATCGGCGAGAAACATGCCTTTATCGGGGTCGAAATACTGGGTAACGGAGCGCGTTGCAATGTGCCCCGCGTCACGCAAACGGGTATAAATCAGGCTCGACAGCTCGCGGTTTTCGTCGGCGTGCGTGGAGTGAAAGTTATCGAACGCGACGCCAAAATCAGCAAAATCGGCGCTGTGTTCGGCTTGCACACCGGCAATTAATTGTTCAGGCGTGATGCCTTCGCGTTCGGCACGCAGCATGATGGCCGAACCGTGCGCGTCGTCGGCACACACATAAATGCACTGATGGCCGCGCTGCTTCTGGAAACGTACCCAAATATCCGTTTGGATGTACTCAAGCATGTGGCCGAGGTGGATGGAGCCGTTAGCATAGGGCAGGGCGCTGGTAACGAGAATGTGGCGGGTATCAGACATGGCGTTCGGCTTGTACTTGGTGGCACAGAAAGGGCCGGAACTATAGCGGGCTGAAGGCGGTTTTTCATCTTGCGCGCTATTGCGGCGTGAAAGTGAGTGCGTATAGGCTACCGCGCAGGAAAAAATAACGGCAATACGCAAGGAGGTTTTATGACGACAACAACAACGCCACGCATCCATTATCTTTTAATTGATTTTGAAAATGTGCAGCCTACGGATTTCAGTTTACTTAAAGGCATTCCGTTCAGCGTTAAGGTTTTTCTCGGCCCCACTCAAACAAAAATTCCTGTTTCGTTAGCCATGGAATTACAAGCGTTGGGGAAAAATGCGGAATATCTGCCCCTTTCAAACAGTGGCCGTAATGCGTTAGATTTTTGTATTGCGTATCATATTGGCGTGTTATCTGCGGCTGAACCTAATGCGTTTTATCACATTATTTCAAAAGATACCGATTTTGATGCTTTATTGTGTTATTTGAATAAAAGAGGCATTTCTGCTGCGCGTGCGCCCAGCATTGCAGATATTAGTTTGTTGAAAAATAAGAATAATGTCCCAGCACCAGCACCAGCACCAGCACCAGCACCAGCACCAGCACCAGCGCCAGCCCCAGCCCCAGCCCCAGCCCCAGCCCCAGCACCATCACCACAATCAGCACCACAATCAGCGCGGTTAGATATTAATAGAGATTTTTCTGTGATTTTGGGGCAATTCAAGCAAAGAGTTCAATCGCAAAGGGCGGCCTTGCCAAAGAAAAAAGATACTTTATTTAATATGATGAGGTCGTGGTTTAGAAATAGTTTGGATGATAAACAAATTAGTGACTTAATTGATAAGTTTTTTGCGATCAATTTAATTAGAGAGCAAAACGGGAAATTGGTTTATTCACAGTGATGAGGTTGTTAAGTATGAAGAAAATCATTTTAGGCACGATTTTGGTGGCGGCGGCTTCTGGGGTATATGCCAAAGAAATGACCCCCGCGCAGTGGGAACAATGCCGCGATAAAGCTGAAGCCTCGGTAAATACAAGGGAGTTTGGTAATGCTGGCGTTGAGGTAGCTGTTAAAGAAAAATGCGGTGAGCCTCCCGTGGCCGAGCCAAGTAAACTCACCGGCATTATCGGCATGTATCCTTATGACGTCGTGCGTTCTAAGGCGTTCAAAAATGCTTTCATGCAAGCCACTGGCAGCAAATATGAAAAATTTGTTGAAAATATGAACGTGGCCAGCCCGGTTGAATTGCAAAATGGTTGGGTGTTTGGTTCAGGTATTGCGCCGCACATGGGCGGCTCCGAAGAAGCCATTTTTGCGATTAATTTACAAAGCGGGAAGCTGTATGCCGCACTGTTAGAAGGTGATACACACCTGACCTATTTTGGTTTCAAAACCCCCGCTGATGCACCAGAACCTATCAAAGCGTGGTTCAAAAACGACCAATAAGCGTAAAAAAGAGACTTTTTGGGGTGGTGTGCAAATTTTTCGGAAAAAACAGTTGACGTGGGAAGAAATTTTAGGCAACTTAGCGCACCGAAATAGAACATACCCCCCAAATCGGGCTGTAAGCCAATAAATACGTTGTTTTGAGGGGTAAAAAGTTGCTCAAATTTTAGGCAACTTGCTGGTTAAAAAATGATCACCGTTTTAGGGGTCGTAACCAGTTGATTTACAAGGTGAAAAAAAGTGGTTAGAGTCCAAGGACTACCCCGCCTCATAGGGGATTAAGACCGATTTCCCGAACTGAAGCAAACTGCCAGTTTTTAGTCCAAGGACTACCCCGCCTCATAGGGGATTAAGACACTACATAAGAGTCCATTGAGTGTACTAGATTCGCGTCCAAGGACTACCCCGCCTCATAGGGGATTAAGACATGTGCAGGTTCCACCAACCCGCAACAAGACCAAGTCCAAGGACTACCCCGCCTCATAGGGGATTAAGACACATAGTGAATAATCTCACTAGCGCCCATTACGTCCAAGGACTACCCCGCCTCATAGGGGATAGGGTTTTTCACCCCTCCTTTGAAAAAGGAGGGGCCGGGGGTGGATTTTTCTTCGGTGGTGGATTCTTCTTTCTGCTACTTCTGCTCCGTCATCGCCCAAATCCCCCCCTAACCCCCCCTTCTTCGAAGAGGGGGAATATGGCGCAAGGGTTTTTGTGCCTTAAACTTTTCTGTAAGCATAAAAAAACCGGCGTATGAGCCGGTTTCTTTGCAAGGCGAAGCGTTTTTTAGGCGGTGACGTTAATCGTTCCGCCCACCATCTGCCCATTCATGTTGACGGTAGGGCCTGCGGGTTTGGGGGCGGCGGCTTTCATGTCGTCGCGGTCGCCGTCGTTTTCGCGTTCGCCTGCCACTTCACGCATCGCCGCAGGCGCTTGCATGGCGGTCATGGCCATCGCGCGGCTGCTAGAAGATTCAATTTCCATAACGTACTCCCAAAATAGTGGTTAGAAGTCGGCACGTTATGCGACTAAGCTGAAGGTAATATGAAGAAACCAGCCAAAATCGGTGAGGTCTTGAAAGGATTTGTAGGCCATCAAGCTCGGCGTTTATTAAAGGCTTGGTAGTGCTCGGCAGGCCATGCCGGGTCAAAGAACATGTATCCGTTGCGGCCATCGCGTTTAACCATATACATGGCGATATCCGCCGATTTAGTAATATCTAACTCGGTGGTTCCGTGCTCTGGATAAAGAGCAATGCCTAAACTGGCAGAAATGGATAATTCGTAATTTTTTTCAAAAAACGGTTGTTCTAGGGTGTAACCGATAGAATCAGCTAATGCCTTGATAAGTGCAGGCTCAGTGACGTCTTTGACTAATAAGATAAATTCGTCGCCGCCAATGCGAGCCAGTATGTCGCCTTTTTTTATACAGCTACGAATACGTTGCGCTGCTGTTTTTAAGACTAAATCTCCAACGTCGTGCCCATATTCATCGTTGATAGGTTTGAAGTGGTCAAGGTCAATAAAAACAATGGCGAATTTCTGTTGGTGAAAAGGGTCGTTTTGAATAATGTTTTTAATATGCTCTGAAAAAAGCGTTCGATTAGGTAAATTGGTGAGCGCATCGTGATGCGCTAAATGCCGAATATGCTTTTCTGTTAAACGGCGCTGTGTAACGTCTCGGGCAACGCCTAATAAGCCCGCAAATTCACCTTGAGCGTTACTCATGGGCGTTAATGTAACTTCTGTCCAGACGGTTGAGCCATCTTTGCGGTTGTGTTCTAAATCATCACGAAATACGGAAATAGGACGTTCTTGTTTTATTGCCTTTTCGGCTGCGCGTAATTCGAGGTCAATACGCTCCGCTGATGAATAGCTTAATAAGTTTTGAATGGGCTTGTTTATTATCTCATTGGCTGTTGAACCAATTAATTTTTCAATAGAAGGGCTTATGTAAGTGATGATGCCGTTTAAATCAATGGTCCAGATGACTTCGGTGACGTGTGCCGCAAGTAAGCGATAGCGTGCCTCGCTAACAGAAAGCTCGTTAGAGGCAATGCTAAGTTGTTCTACACTATGGGTTAATTTCTGATTAATGCGGAAAATATGCCATGCCACCATGGCCAATACTAACGCCGCCAACAAAGAACCTAATAAATAAGGCTGTATTTTTTGGAAATCAATTTTATTCCGCTGCGGGTCAAAAATGATTTTGCTGGGGTCAAATTCAGCGGGCAGTAGGTTAAGTTCTTTATAAATGTTGGCAATATGCCGCCAGCGCGCTTCGCTCATGTAGCCGATTTCTACAAAGTCGGGCCTGATGAGTTTAGCCATTGCGTTCGCTTCATAACGCAATAATTCACGACTAATATGCGGATTGTTGTATTTGCTTAAAATAAGGTCGATGATTTCATCCGGGTTTTTCATGGCATACGCCCAGCCGCGTAGACTGGCTGAACGAAAGGCTTCGACCCGTTGTGGATTTGTTTCTATTTCGTGCTCTGTTGTAAATAAATTATCGCCGTAGAAGTCAATATCTAATGAGCGAGGTGTATAGATTTGATAGCTAAAATTAGCCTTATCTAAAAAGTAAGGCTCTTGGGTGGTGTATACGGTAGCGGCATCTACTTTGCCCGAAATAAGGTCATCAATACGCGCAGAATGCGCCACATGTTGAAAGTGGCTGGATTCAATACGCTCTCTTTTTAGGTATGCCATGATTTCATCTGACAGCGGTTCTATCATAACGCGCTTGCCAACTAAATCATGAATATTCTGTAAAGGCTCTTGTTGTGCAGCCACCAATCCTAAGGGCGAATGTTGAAAAATAACCGCTAACACCGTAACGGGTTTACCTGCTGCACGCTCTAATAAAAGGCTGCTAGTGCCCACCCCAAATTGAGCCGCACCTGAAGTTAATTTTTCAATTAAATTGATGTGCGGCGCACCTTCGATAATATCAACATCTAAGCCAGCTTCTTTATAAAAGCCCTTTTCTTTCGCTGCGTAATAGCCCGCAAATTGAAAAGCATTAAACCACTTGAGTTGTAATGTCACTTTGTCATAAGAAAAGGCACTGTGTGAGGCTAACAACAGCACAAGCCCAATGAGTGTGGCCCAGTGTTTTTTCATACCTTTCCTTAACAGATGCCCTGTGCTGATAGACGAAAACATACGATTTATTCAGCTAATGTGCGATATTTTCACATATCGGCCAACTTTATTAATTAATAAAGAGTAGATTTATAGCGTATTGTTGTTTCTTTTGCATTGTGATAGGCATATGCGCGCATGGCCCCCGGCATCTTTCAAGAGGAATCAGTATGCCCCGTTTTTTGCACACGGCAGATTGGCAAATTGGACGCCAATACCGCACGTTTGATGACACCTCCGCCGCTATGGTTTTAGCGGAAACCCGATTACACACCGTTGAAAATCTGGCTAAACACGCGGCTGCCGAGCAAGTTGATGCGGTGCTGGTTGCCGGGGATGTCTTTGATAGTCAAACCGTTTCTGATGTCACGATTCATCGGTTGTTTAACGCGCTGCGCCCTTTCAGCGGTTTGTGGATATTGATGCCCGGCAACCATGATGCCGCGTTAGCGGAAAGTGTTTGGACGCGCGCGCAGCGATTAGAAGCTGTGCCGCCTAATGTGTGCCTTGTGTTGAAGGCGCAGGTGCTGGAATTTCCGGCGTTAGGTTTTGCGCTGCTGGCCGCGCCACTGACGCAACGTCAGGTGAGTGTGGATGTGACCCAATGGTTTGATAGCGCCGAAACTGCGCCCGGTTTGCTGCGTATTGGGTTGGCACATGGCAGCGTGCAGGGTTTTCTCCCGGAAAATATGGATTCGCCCAATCCCATTGCCGCTGAACGCGCACAACGGGCGCGTTTGGATTACCTCGCATTGGGCGATTGGCACGGTTACAAGGCGATTGATGCGCGCACATGGTACAGCGGCACGCCTGAAACCGACCGCTTTCGTAATAATGAATCGGGTTATGTGTTGCGTGTCGATATTCCGCAACCGGGTGCGCTGCCGGTAGTCACGCCGCAACGCATTGGGGCGTTTGTATGGCAACAATGGTCGGAAAATCTACAGGTTAGCTCTGACCTTGATGCGCTAATTCAGCGTTTGCTGTCGGTGCAATCCGCCGATGTATTACAGGTTACGCTCACAGGGGTTATAGATTTGGCCGGACAGCAACGCCTAGAACAGGCGTTGTTAAAAGCGCACGCCTTAGCGCGTAGCCTGCGGGTGGATATGTGCGGGCTGCGTTTGTTGCCGAGTGCGGCAGATGTGGCGGCATTGCAGGCGGATGGCTATGTGGGTGAAGTCTTGGCTGAATTGCGCGCCGAGCAAACGGAACAGGATGAAATAGCGCGCGAGGCGCTGATTATTTTGGCCGGATTACTGCGTAATTAGCAGAAATAATACCAAGGAGCTGGATGTATGAAAGTAAGCAGTTTACGCCTTGAAAATGTGCGTCAATTTAAGCAACCCCTTGAAATTAAAGACCTAAAAGACGGAATTAATTTATTTTGCGGTCCTAATGAATCAGGAAAAAGTACATTGGTGCGCGCACTGCGGGCAGCATTTTTGGAGCGTTACAGAGCGAGAACTGTCACGGATTTATTGCCCTTTGATGAGCAACAAGCAGCCCCCGAAATTGCAGTGACGTTTGAAACACAGCAACAACAATGGCGCGTAGAAAAGCGTTTTCTACGCAAACAACGCTGCATGGTGCAGGTTGGTCGTCAGCAATTGGATGGGCAAGAAGCGGAAGAAAAACTGGCGGCGTTGTTGGGGTACAGCGTTGCCAGTCGTGGCAGCAGCGAAGCAAAACACTGGGGCATTCCCGGCTTGTTATGGATTGAACAAGGCACCGGCCATGAGCTGCGCGATAACCTTCAACACGCTAAAACCTATGTACAAAATGCACTGGGCGAAGCCTTAGGCGATGTGGCCAGCAGTGCCGGTGATGCGCTGATGAGTAAAGTCGTGGCGTTGCGCGGTGAGTTGGTAACGGCTAACACCGCCAAAGCGCGTGGCGAATACGCTAAAACGCTAACCGCGCTGGAAGACGCGCGCGCCCGACAGCAGGTACTTGATGAGCAGTTGCAGGAATATCAGCAACAATTAGAGCAAGTAGGGCATTTACGCAGCAAAATCGACGAAGATTCTCAGCAACCGTGGTTAGCGTTTCGTGCGCGTGCCGAGGCAGCGCATCAGCAGTTAGCGGAGGTAGAGCGTTGGCTGGTTGCGCGTGAAAACGCAGCGCGTCAGTTAGAAGCGTGCCAGCAGAAACAGCAATGGTTACAGGCAGAGTTAATACGCCTAGAAGACCAACAACGGCGTTTGCAGCAATACGAACAGGAAGGCATCGCCGCGCAACAGGCGCAGGCCGTGCAGCGCCAACAGATAGAACGCTACACGCTACAACAGGCACACGCGCAGAATGCTCATCAGATGGCGCGCGAGACGGTAAAAACGGCGCGTGCTCACGCTGAACGCAACGCCCTGACTGATGAACGTACACGCATTGCACAGCGTTTGGCGGCGGTCTCGCAGCAAATCGCGGACGCGCAGCAGATACAAGCGGAATTGCAGCAAGTGCGTCAGCGGTTGCACAGCGTTGCAATTGATGAAAGAGCGTTGCCCGCATTACGCGCGCTGCACGAAGAAAAACAACGGTTACACATTCAACGAGAAGCAGTGGCTACGCGCATCACGTTCGCGCTGGAGGAAGGACAACAGCTTCATTTAGAAGGTGAAACAACAGAAACCGTAACAGGACAGAATGAGCGCCTGTTATTGGCCGCCACCACGCTGCATATTCCGGGGGTGGGTCGGTTTTGCATTCAGCCGGGTGGCGTAGATTCGGCGGCGTGTGCGCGTCAATGGACGCAGGTTCTGGACAACATTCAGGCTCAATTAGCCGCAGTAGACGCGCATTCATTGGCCGACGCAGAGCAACGCGCGGAACAACAGCGCCATCTAACGCAGCACATACGACAGCAAGAAATGTTGTTATCGCGCTACGCACCGCAAGGCGTTGAGCAGTTATTGCGCGAGCAAGAAGCGTTGCAACAGCATCAAGAACAGATAACGACTCGCTTGGCCGCAATGCCGTTAATGATGGGCACGGTGTTGAGTGTGTCGCAGGCAGAAATGGCGTTGGAGATTGCAGAAGCGCAACTCGACGAACGTCGTCGTTTATTAAGTGAGCAACAGACGGCATTAGCGTTGTGTGAGCAGCGCGTTCAACGCGCTCAAGACGATGCCGCGCACATGCGTGCCACGGTACAGAGTGCGGAATATCAGCAATTGATTAACCGGCTCCGCAGTGAATTGACGGAACAGCGGGCGTCTGAGGTGGCTTTCAGGGCCGCCTATGAAACGCATCGTCAGCACATTGAAGACGCTAATCCTGATGTACTTCGCCAAGATATTGAGCGTTTTAGCCGTTCTGCGGAGGAGTTAGAGCGCGAAGCGCACGCGCGTCACATTGCGTTTGCGACATTGCAAGGGGGATTAGCGCGCTGGGGTGAGCAAGATGTCGAAGCTGAACAGGCAAAATTAATGCTCACCATTAAAGGGCTAGAACAGCGACAAGCTGAGTTTCAGCGCCGCGTTGCCGCCCTTGATATGTTGTATGAGCGGCTTTCCCATAAGCGAAAAACCTTTGTGCAGCAAATGCACGCGCCACTGAAGAAGCGCCTGACGCATTATTTGCGGTTGTTATTCCCACACAGCGACATGCAACTGAATGAAAATTTGGAACCCGAATCATTACAGCGCACAACGCATGAATGTGCGGAAATTGAAAAACTGAGTTTTGGCACGCGCGAGCAGGTGAGTTTATTGAGTCGTTTAGCGTATGCCGATGTGCTGAAAGAAGCGGGTAAACCGACGCTCATCATCTTGGATGACGTATTAACCAACAGCGACGCCGAGCGTTTAGAACACATGAAGCGTGTGTTATTTGACGCCGCGCAACGACACCAAATGTTGCTGTTTAGTTGCCACCCAGAGCAATGGCGTGATGTCGGGGTGGTGGCGCGCGAGTTATCGGCGCTTAAAGCGGGGCTGTAATTAGTCGGGGGTGGCTTGCCGCTGCGGGCTGCGCCCTTGAAAATCGCGCGCTTTCACGGCGAGGTGAGTGGTATGGAATTTATTGTCACTATGGTGAGCGCGGCGGCGACGCTGGCCTGTAATCCATTAACGTGGCTGGTGGGGTTGCTCACCGCACGCGGCGGCGCACAGCCGTTGTGGCGTTATGTTGGGACGGTCACGGCAAGTTTGGTGAGTGTATTGTTGCTCTTAAAAGCCAGCGGCGACCCGACGGGGATGTCAGAAATGTTGGTGGGCAGTTTGTTTTCGGGTGTAGTGGTTGGTTTTGCGTGCAGCTTTTTCAAGCGAAGCATTGTCAAAATCAAGTAAATACGCAAGCGGCCCCCTTTTCATGAGGGGGTTGTTTTTTTAGCCGTTCAAAACAGAAAAATTACGCAGGCGCGAGAAACAAAAAAACCAGCTCATTGGCTGGTTTCTCTGCGTGCTGCTTGTGTAAGGGACAAGTATGGTGCCCGGAGCCGGACTCGAACCGGCACGCTCTAACGAGCGGGAGATTTTAAGTCTCCTGCGTCTACCGATTTCGCCATCCGGGCTACGTCGTCTGACACAAGCTAACGAGGGGAAATATACAAATATCTTCGGCGTTATGCAAGCATCTTCGGCGAAAAAGTTAAATTTTGGATGTTCGCAGTCAAAAAAAGGGGCGACTGACGTCGCCCAAAGCTCAGTGTGAAATCGGTTTAAGACGGTATTAACGCATACGCGCTTGCAGTGCAGCGATTCGGTCTTCTAATGGAGGATGGCTCATGAACAAACCAGCCAAGCCATTTTTTAGCCCACTGTTAATGCCGAAGGCAGTCATGCTGGATGGCATTTGTGCAGGCATTTCGTGTTCTGCGCGCAGGCGTTGCAGTGCGGCAATCATAGCCGAAGCGCCCGCTAAATTGGCACCCGCTTCGTCGGCGCGGAATTCGCGCTTGCGCGAGAACCACATCACGATGGCGCTGGCCAAGAAGCCCAACACCAGTTCGGCCACAAAGCTGGCAATCATGTAACCAATACCGGGGCCGCTATCTTCGCCCTCGCGGTCACTGCCGCGTAATAAATTATCGACGAACATGCCGAAGATGCGCGCAAAAAACATCACGAAGGTGTTTACCACGCCTTGAATCAGCGAAAGCGTCACCATGTCGCCGTTCGCTACGTGACCAATTTCGTGCGCCAATACTGCACGCACTTCATCGGGTGAAAAGCGTTCTAATAAACCTTGGCTCACCGCAACAAGCGCATCATTTTTGTTCCAGCCGGTTGCGAAAGCGTTCGCCTCGTAGGCAGGAAAAATGCCTACTTCCGGCATTTTAATGCCCGCTTCACGCGATAATTCTTCAACGGTGTGCAGCAACCATTGTTCGTGGCGCGTTTGTGGCTGGCTGATGATTTCAGTGCCGGTGCTCATTTTGGCCATCCATTTGGAAATGAACAGCGAAACCAGCGAGCCAGCGAACCCAAATACCGCGCAGTAAACCAACAGGCTGCCGTAATTTTGGCCGGTGAAACGGTCAACACCCAGTAGTTTAAGGGTGATGCTGGCCACAATCAGCACAGCCAAGTTAGTGGCGAGAAACAAAAAAATGCGCATCATGATGGCGGTCGTCTCCTTGCGTGAAATCACAGCGTGTCTGCGCGGGTTATATAAGGCAGGGCGCGCGCGCTTTCAATTAAATGGCTATTGCAAACTGTGTCATTCACAGGAAAACCCCACCGAATACGCACACTGTACGCGATGGGGCGCTCGTTTATTGACTGTAACCTTTCAAGAAATTACCGATGCGACGAATCGCTTGGTCTAAATCATCAATGCGCGGCAAGGTCACAACGCGGAAATGGTCTGGCCACGGCCAGTTGAACGCAGTGCCTTGAACAACAAGCAATTTTTCTGAAAGCAACAAATCCAAAACAAATTTTTCATCGTTGTGGATAGGGCAGATTTTGGGGTCAATTTTGGGGAACGCATACATGGCGCCCATGGGTTTGACGCAACTCACGCCCGGAATGCTATTAAGCAGCTCCCACGCGCGGTTACGTTGTTCCAGTAAACGCCCGCCGGGTAAAACCAAATCATTGATGCTTTGATAGCCACCCAACGCCGTTTGAATCGCGTGCTGCGCGGGTACGTTGGCACATAAACGCATGTTGGCGAGGATATCTAAGCCTTCAATGTAGCTTTGGGCTTTTTGTTTCGGGCCGGAAATGATGAGCCAACCCGAACGGAAACCCGCCACTCGGTACGATTTAGACAAGCCGTTGAATGTCAGGCACAGCACATCGGGCGCTAATGAAGCGGTAGAAATATGTAAGGCGTCGTCGTACAGGATTTTGTCGTAAATTTCGTCTGAGAAAATCACCAAGTTGTGCTGACGCGCTACTTCGATAATTTCTTCCAGCACTTCTTTGGGATATACCGCGCCGGTCGGATTATTCGGGTTAATCAATAAGATAGCGCGCGTATTACTGGAAATCTTCGACTTAATATCGTTGATGTCGGGATACCAATTCGCTTGTTCGTCGCACAAATAATGTACGGCTTTACCCCCGGCCAAACTGGTTGCGGCTGTCCACAGCGGGTAATCCGGCGCAGGAATGAGCACCTCATCCCCGTTGTTGAGTAGGGCTTGCAGCGCCATCACAATCAGCTCAGAAACCCCGTTGCCGAGGTAAATGTCTTCGATAGTGACGCCTTCAATTTTCTTCTGTTGGCAGTACTGCATGACTGCCTTGCGCGCGCTATACAGACCTTTTGAGTCGCTGTAGCCCTGCGCGGTAGGCAGATTGCGGATGACATCCACCAAAATTTCTTCAGGCGCTTCGAAGCCGAAAGGCGCGGGATTGCCGATATTTAGCTTGAGAATGCGGTGGCCTTCTTCCTCAAGGCGCTTGGCGTGCTTGAGAACCGGCCCACGGATGTCATAGCAAACGTTGGCGAGCTTGTTGGATTTGCTGACCTGCATGATGAAACCCCGATATGACCAGCCACGCGAATCGGCTCTAGCCCAAGGCTCCTGACAGCGGCAGGCGTACCCAAGGGCGCGGTGCGGGCTGTGGGGGTGTCTTGGCAGTCCGGAATCCGGGTGACAGACTGGAAAGCGCCGCATCATACGACTGCCCCGTGAGTGGTGAAAGGGCG
>CAZBNX010000032.1:3000-14546 GCA_964493255.1 uncultured Pseudomonas sp. | reverse complement strand
TTCATCCGCATATCCAGCGGGCCATCATTCATAAAGCTAAACCCACGTTCTGGGTCATCTAATTGCGGCGAAGAAACGCCCAAATCCAGCAAAATGCCATCAATGTGGCCGCTTAATTGCTGCTGTGCGATTTCATCACCTAATTCGGCAAAACTGCGCTGCACAATCTGAAAACGTGCATCTTCGGCCATTAATTGCAGGCCGGTAGCAATGGCTAGTGGGTCTTTATCGAAGCCGGTTAAACGCCCTTCAGCGCCTAATTGTGCAAGTACCGCGCGCGTATGCCCGCCACGGCCAAAAGTACCATCCACATAATGACCGGCTGGCTGGACAGCAAGCGCCGCAACCGCTTCCTGAAGAAGCACTGTGATATGACTAAAAGAAGCAGAATTCATGGGCGTGCAGTCAACGTGAACAGGCAGGCCACGCCCCTGCCATCATTAACCCAGACAGGAAAGTGGGCGCACGAAAATGGAAAGGAGGGATTGAGAGCTGGCCTGTAAGCCGGGTTTTGTCGAGGACAGTCATTCCTCTAGGGCCGCCATCACTGACGGCCTCAAGCAACCTACCCGGTTCCAGCGCGGGCCACGCCAATGGAACCCTATTTGGTCTTGCTCCGAGTGGGGTTTACCTAGCCACGCACTGTTGCCAGCCGTGCGGTGCGCTCTTACCGCACCTTTTCACCCTTACCGGCGCTTGCGCGCTTAGGCGGTTATTTTCTGTGGCACTTTCCGTAGGCTCGCGCCTCCCAGGCGTTACCTGGCACTCTGCCCTTCGGAGCCCGGACTTTCCTCCCCCCTGTAAACAGGGCAGCGACTGTCCGGCCAGCTCTCGGGCGCGGAGGGTACTCACTGCCTCGCAGATTCACAAGCTCAATCGTCATCCTTCTGCAAACGAAGGGCTTCTTGATAGAGCAAATTCTTCCGAACACCCGTAATTTCAGCCGCTAATGCGGCTGCACGCTTGAGCGGCAACTCCGCTAACAAGAGCTGCAAAATACGCAATACCTCGGTACTGAGGCTTTCTTCACCTTCCGGGGCGCTCCAACCCTCAACCAGCAACACACATTCTCCGCGCTGCTGATTGCTGTCGGCTTCCACCCACGCGCACAAATCCGCTAACGGCGCGCCTTTGATGGTTTCGAAGGTTTTCGTCAGTTCACGCGCCAATACCACCACGCGCTCATCCCCGAAGACGGTTTGCATGTCGCACAGGCTTTCTAATAAACGGTGTGGCGCTTCATAAAAAATCAGGGTGCGCGGTTCTTCGCGTAGGGCTTCCAGTTGCTGGCGGCGTCCGCTGCTGCGGGCGGGCAAAAAACCTTCAAATACAAAGCGGTCAGAAGGAAGACCGGCAGCAGACAAAGCCGCTACCAACGCACAGGGCCCCGGCACCGGCACCACGGGAACGCCTGCCGCACGCGCAGCCCGCACCAAATGAAAACCGGGGTCAGAGATGAGTGGTGTGCCCGCATCCGAAATCAGCGCGATAGATTCTCCGGCCAGCAGCCGCTCTACCAATCGCAATCCTTGGTCGCGCTCGTTGTGGTCATGGCAAGCGATGAGCGGCGTATTGATACCAAAATGCTGCATCAAACGCGCGGAATGGCGCGTGTCTTCAGCGGCAATCAGCGCCACGTTTTGCAGGGTTTTCAGCATCCGTGCGCTGATGTCATCTAGGTTTCCAATCGGTGTCGCCACCACATACAGCGTTCCAGGAGCCGTCACGTCATCACCTCATGGCAAAAATGTGGCGCGATTGTAACGGCTTTCACACGTCTACAATCGCACCAACCCCAGCCCTTGAGTACAATCGGGCGCTTTCGAAGACCGCTAATCGGATACCGCTCATGCTCGCCAGCCTGCGTACCCTCTCTCTTATCAGCATGGCCTCCTTACTTACGGCCTGTGCGACTCAACCTCAACAGCAAGGCGTGGGCGATTTGCCCAGCGTGGTCAAACAAGGCAACGTCGCTCAGTTGCTGCAACAAGCCGACCAAAGTAAGCCAGAACAAGCCCTGTTGCTGCGTTTATCAGCCATTGATTTAGCCCTGCGCCAAGGCAATCTGCCCTATGTGCAACGGATGCTCGACGAGCAATCGTTAGAAAAAATGCAGCCCGCGCAGCAAATTTTTACCTTAACCCTCCGCGCCGAACTGGACAGCGCCCGCCAACGCCCTAAATCAGCACTGGAAGCGTTACAGCATCCTAGTTTTCGTTATCTGAACGAATTGCCTATCGCGCAACAGGTGCGCTCACGCGCGGCACGCGCACAGGCGCTGGAACAAGACGGCCAATTGATTGCGGCAGCGCGTGAACACGTCGGTTTACAAAGCCTTTCCGCAGAACAAGCGCCCGCCAGCCGCGAGGCTATTTGGCGTCTATTAGCAACCAGTAGCGACGAGCAGTTACAGCAACTGGTCAGCGCCGACATGGAATTGAACGGCTGGAAACAGTTATTACTCCTGACGCGCACGGCCTCAACGCCCAATGTGCAAACCGCTGAAATCAGCGCATGGATGGCCGCTAACGCCAAACACCCTGCGGCACTTAATCCACCGCACAGCGTGCTGCAAATACGTCAAGCGGCAGAAAAACCTCTCAAGCACATTGCCTTGTTGCTTCCCAATCAAGGCCCGTTGGCAACCCCAGCGCAAGCATTACGCGATGGCTTTTTAGCAGCGCATTACCAAACAGGCGCACGCAGTGATTTGAAAGTCACGCTGTTCGATAGTAGCCAAATCACTGATTTAACAGCCTTTTATCAACAAGCCACCGCGCAGGGGGTCGATATGGTCGTCGGCCCATTAGAAAAACCACTGGTGAGCCAGCTCAATCGTCAAAGTAGCCTTCCGGTGCCTACGCTGGCGTTGAATTACAGCGAAACGCCTTACGCCACGACGCAACAACTGTTTCAATTTGGCTTATCCGCCGAAGATGAAGCGCGCGAAGTCGCGCAACGCGCATGGGCCGATGGCCAGCGACGCGCCGTCGCGCTAGTGCCTAGTGGCGATTGGGGCAATCGCGTACTCAGTGCATTCCGTAAAGAATGGGAAAGCCGAGGCGGTGTACTTATTAGCGCCGAGCAAGTAGACCAGCCAGTGCAATTGGCGCAACAGATTGCCAGTTTGCTGCAACTGCGTGAAAGCGAAACGCGCGCGCGTGCGCTGAAAACGGCGTTAGGCACTGAACAGTTAGACGCCCAACCCGTGCATCGCCAAGATATCGACTTTGTATTTTTGGCCGCCACACCCGCACAAGCACGCCAAATTAAACCTGCGTTAGCGTTTCAGTACGCGGGCGGCTTGCCGGTTTACGCCACCTCGCAACTGTTTGAAGGCAACAACGACCCTGCGCGCGACCGCGAGCTGAGTGGCATCCGTTTCTGCGACACCCCGTGGATGTTAGGCAGCGACAGCAGCGGGCTGCGTAAACAAGTCGTTGACCAATGGCCCGCCGCAGCGGGTAGCTTGGGCCGACTGTACGCGATGGGAGCCGATGCCTACCGTTTGGCACCCCGTTTAGCGCAATTGCAAGGCACGCCGAGCATTCGCCTTGATGGTCTAACGGGCGGCCTCGCACTCACACCAGAACAACGTGTCACGCGGTCCCTGTCGTGGGCGGAATACCGTGATGGTCAGGTGTATCGTTTAGAATCGGCAGCGTCTACACGCTAACCATGAGCAGCCGCCAAGCCGCAGGCCAACGCGCAGAAGGATGGGCGCTCACCCATCTTGAAGAGTATGGCCTGCACTTGGTGGCGCGTAACTGGCGCTGTCGCCATGGCGAACTAGACCTCGTAATGAACGAGGGACAAGGCTTAGTGTTTATTGAAGTTCGCTACCGTGCGTCCACCCACTGGGGCGGCGCAGAAGCCAGCGTTGACCACCTAAAACGTCAACGACTTATTGCAACCGCGCACACTTTTTTACAACAGCATCTAGTATGGCTAAATAAACCATGTCGATTTGATATTGTTGCCATTCATGCTGGAACACGGCATCAAGCGCCCCAATTAAATTGGATTCAGGGTGCATTCGATCATTGATTTAACGCATAGGCCACTTTATGAATATGCAATCCCGTATCCGTCAGCTTTTCTTAGACAGTATAGAAACTAAACGCCAATCCATCGACGTATTAACGCCACAAATTGAACGCGCCAGCCAAGTGATGGTCAGCTCATTGTTAAATGAGCGTAAAATTTTAAGCTGCGGTAATGGAGGCTCTGCGGGGGATGCACAGCATTTTTCGTCAGAATTATTAAATCGCTTCGAACGTGAGCGCCCTAGCTTACCGGCTATCGCACTAACGACTGACAGTTCTACTATTACGTCCATCGCTAACGATTACAGTTACGGTGAAGTATTTTCTAAACAAATCCGTGCGCTGGGTCAGCCGGGTGATATTTTATTAGCCATCTCAACCAGCGGCAACTCAAATAACGTAATTAACGCCATTCTTGCAGCACATGACCGTGATATGTACGTTATTGCTTTAACCGGTAGAGAAGGCGGCGCTATTTCCTCGTTACTACTACCGAATGATGTTGAGATTTGTGTTCCAGCGCATAGCACCGCACGCATCCAAGAAGTTCATTTATTAATTATTCATTGCCTGTGTGACCTCATCGACCGTCAACTATTCGGAAGTGAAGAATGAAAAAATCAATCTGCTTAATTGTAACGGCATTATTGCTAGTCGGCTGCGGCAGTCGCAGTTTAGGCAATAAAATTGATGACCAGTTCATCGCACCGCAAATTAGCAGCGAAATAGCACGCAGCAACCCAGATTTAAACGACACCACATCACATATCGTCGTAACCAGTTATAACGGCGTCGTTTTATTGGCTGGACAGACACCACGCGCCGAGCTGAAAGCCTTGGCTGAACGCGCGGCATTGCGTGTTGCAGGTATCAAACGAGTCCAAAATGAGCTGCAAATCGCGCAACCCTCCACTGCATTGGCGCGCAGTGCTGATGCCATGCTAACAACACGCATCAAAGCCGCGATGTTAGCAGACCCCACAATACCCAGCAGCCAAATCAAAATTGTTACCGAAAACGGTATGGTCTTTTTAATGGGTATTGTAACGAGAGCAGAAGCGGCACGCGCCACCAGCCTTGTACAAGCGACTGGCGGTGTGCAACGTATTGTGCGTCTTTTTGAGTACACTAACTAATAACTAGCGAGAGACATTATTGTCTCTCGCTTAATTATCATTTAACTATTTTTAAGCTAGGACGGCCTTTAGGTTTTTCAGGTGTTTCAAATACGGGTGTACTGTCTACCTCTGGCACCTCGTCTTCAAGATCATCTGCTTCAAAGAACATGCCCTGTCCATTTTCACGGGCATAAATCGCCAAAATAGCGGCTGTTGGAATATATAATCGCTGGGCAACACCACCAAAGCGACCTTCAAAACTAACGGCTGTACTGTCCATCTCTAAATAGCGCACGGCACTGGGCGAAACATTCAGTACAATTTGACCCTCTTTCGCGTAACCGACAGGAACACGAACACCGGGGTATTCACTGGCCACCAAAAGATGTGGCGTACAATCGTTATCCACAATCCATTCGTACAAGGCTTTAATTAAATAAGGACGACTCGATTTCATTTTACACTCCTTTATGCCATGCACGTTCAGCCGTGCTTAAACTATTCTGAAAAGATTCACGCGCAAACAGTCTCTCTTGATATTCAATAAGAGGACGCGCCGTAGCAGGCAATTTAATTCCTAAATGAGGCAATCGCCATAAAATAGGCAACAAACAGCAATCAACCATACTAAACTCATCTGCTAAGAAGAAAGAATAAGCCGCAAACAAAGGCGCAACACCAATTAAACTTTCTTTTAAATCTTTGCGGGCAGTATGCTGAACACTTTCCTCTTTACTTAAAAGCAATGTATCTACTAGAGAACTCCAATCGCGCTGGATGCGGTGTATTAATAAACGAGTATTAGCGCGCGCCGTGGGATAAGCAGGTAATAACGCAGGATGAGGATACCTATCTTCCAGATATTCCATAATAACGGACGTATCATAAAGCACTAAATCCCTATCTTGTAACGTAGGCAAACTATGATACGGATTTATTTCAGCTAACACTGAGGAATGTTGTGCGGCAGGAATATCGCGGATTTCAATATCAACATTCTTCTCTGCTAATACGATGCGTACTCGATGTGAGTAATGACTCAATGGATCGGAATATAAAACTAAACGCTTCGTAGTGCTCATATGCACGCAACCCGCTAATAAAAAAAGAAGTACAGGCTCGTTTCTGGCCTGTACCTCTCAAGTGAAGACTGCGATTTAAACGCTCTTAGTGAACGTCTCTCCAGTACTCACGCTTCAGTGCATAAGCGAATACGAAGAAGAAGGCCAAGAACAGCAGGACGTAAACGCCAATGCGCTGGCTTTCCAACTTCACAGGATTCGCAGAGTAGGACAAGAAACTAACCAGATTCTTGATTTTCTCATCGAATTCCGCTTCGCTCAGGGTGCCCGATTTAGGAACGATAGTCAGTTGATCACAACCTTCTTCGGTCATCGGCGTACCGGTCAGCGGATCGAAAACTTTTTTACCGTTCTCGACGCTCTGCACCTGCTTACAACCAACAACCTGACGGCCTTGCAAGCCCACTAAGACGTTAGGCATACCCACATTCGGGAAAACCTTGTTGTTCACGCCGTAAGGGCGCGTGGGGTCTTCGTAGAAAGTCCGCAGGTAGGTGTATAACCAATCATCACCACGCACACGAGAGACCAGCGTCAAGTCAGGAGGTGCAGCACCAAACCACACCTTGGCATCTTGAGGCTTCATGCCGATTTTCATGTGCTCGCCAATCTTGGCACCCGTGAAAACCACGTTTTTCAACATGACGTCTTCAGGAATACCCAAGTCTTTCGCAACACGCTCGTAACGCTGATATTCAGCACTGTGGCAACCCATGCAGTAGTTAGCAAAGGTTCTGGCACCATCTTGAAGAGCCGCTTTATCCGTCAGGTCAACATTGACTTTATCTAACGGATACTCAAGACCACCACCGGCAAACGAAAAGGTTGGCAGCAGTGCGAAGACGAATGCAACAAGTTGCTTTTTCATTAGCCAGTCACCCTTTCCGGAACCGGTTTGGTTTTCTCCATCCGGGTGTAGAACGGCATCAGGATGAAGAACGCGAAGTACAGAATGGTGCAAATTTGTGACAGCAGCGTGCGGCCTGGTGTCGGAGCTAATACGCCTAACACGCCCAAAATAACAAAGGACACGACGAAAATAGCTAACCACACTTTGCTCATCCATCCCTTGTAACGCATGGAGCGCACAGGGCTGCGGTCAAGCCAAGGCAATACAAAGAGAACAGCAATCGCGCCGCCCATTGCAATCACACCCAGCAACTTGTCTGGAACCGCACGCAAAATGGCGTAAAACGGTGTGAAGTACCAAACAGGAGCAATATGCGCGGGCGTTTTAAAGGGGTTAGCGGGTTCAAAGTTTGGTTTTTCTAAGAAATAACCACCCATTTCTGGGAAGAAGAAAATGACCGCACAGAACACGAACAGGAAAACCACCACGCCTACGATGTCTTTTACAGAGTAGTAAGGGTGGAAAGGGATACCGTCGAGCGGAATGCCGTTAGCGTCTTTTTTCTTCTTAATGTCGATGCCGTCTGGGTTGTTAGAGCCCACTTCGTGCAGCGCAATAATGTGCAGAACCACTAAGCCCAACAGCACAATTGGCAGCGCAATAACGTGCAATGCAAAGAAGCGGTTCAGAGTAATACCTGAAATCAGGTAATCACCGCGAATCCACTGCGTTAAATCAGCACCCACAACAGGAATCGCACCAAACAACGAAATAATTACTTGTGCGCCCCAATAAGACATTTGACCCCATGGCAGCAGATAACCCATGAAGGCTTCTGCCATCAGCGCCAAATAAATCAACATGCCGAAAATCCAGACCAGCTCACGCGGTTTCTGGTAAGAGCCGTACATCAGCCCTCGGAACATGTGCAGGTAAACCACTACGAAGAAGGCAGATGCACCCGTGGAGTGCATGTAACGCAAAATCCATCCGTATTCAACATCTCGCATGATGTATTCAACGGAAGCAAATGCGCCTTGTGCGGAAGGCTCAAAGCTCATCGTCAGCCAGATACCGGTCAGAATCTGATTGACTAAAACCAATAAAGCGAGGGAGCCGAAGAAATACCAAAAGTTAAAGTTTTTTGGTGCGTAATACTTGGAGAGATGCTCTTCCCACATTTTTGTGGCAGGAAAACGGGCATCAACCCATTCCATGAATTTGCTCATCAGGCTTTCTCCTGATCCATACCAATGATGACGACATCAGCGGTTTCGTAGGAGTGCGGGGGCACCGGCAGATTTAGCGGGGCAGGTTGTGCTTTATAAACCCGACCAGCCAAATCATAACGAGAACCATGACATGGGCAGAAATACCCACCTACCCAATCCGGCCCTAAGTCGGCTGGAGCAACTTCTGGACGGAAGGAAGGCGCACACCCTAAATGGGTACACAACCCTTCTACAATCAGTAGCTCAGGCTTAATTGAGCGAACTTTACGGTCTACATATGCAGGCTGTTCGGAGGCTTTAGACTCCGGATCCGCTACCGCACCTTCAACCTTAGTCAAATTCGCCAGAATCTCCGGAGTACGGCGCACGATGAAAACCGGCTTACCGCGCCATTCGGCAACGATTTGCTGACCCGGTTCAATCTTGCTCACGTTTACTTTTACCGGAGCACCGGCTGCTTTGGCCTTGGCACTGGGGAACCATGACCCCACGAACGGGACCGCAGCACCGACAGCCCCCGCCGCACCTACCACCGAGGTAGCAGCAACGAGGAACCGACGCCGGCCCACATTCACGCCGTCATTACTCATTCAGTCGTCTCCCATCAGCTTTTTTGTAACCTGCCGCAGCAGGCATTTCAGTTAAAACCAGCCACACAAACGACACCCGTGCGCGAGCTGCAATAAATCCGCGCGATGGTAATGAAAAGCCCTTCTTCTGACAAGGTAATAACTGGCAACAAATGCCGTCAATCCTTAGAGAAAAAAAAGGCCGCATTTTCTTCATCAAAGAGAGATAGCTGGCAATACAACACATAAAAAAACGCCCAGAAATGTTCTGGGCGTTTTCCATGCACAACGAGCGAAATTAACGCTTGGAGTACTGAGGACGCTTACGCGCTTTACGCAGGCCGACTTTCTTACGCTCAACTTCACGAGCGTCGCGAGTCACATAACCTGCTTTACGCAGCGGGCTGCGCAGAGCTTCGTCATAGGAGATCAGCGCGCGAGTGATACCGTGACGGATAGCACCGGCTTGACCGCTAACGCCACCGCCTGCAACTGTTACGTAAATGTCGAATTTCTCAACACTTTCGGTCAGTTCCAAAGGCTGACGAACCACCATGCGCGCGGTCTCACGACCAAAAAACTGCTCAAGGCTGCGGTTATTGATAGAAATGTTACCAGTACCTGAACGCAGGAAGACGCGAGCGGTAGCGGTCTTACGACGGCCAGTGCCGTAATTTTGAGTCGCCGACATGTGAGACTACTCCGTTAAATCTTCAATTCTTGGGGCTGTTGAGCAGTGTGCGGGTGAGCTGCACCCGCGTACACCTTGAGCTTGCGATACATTTCGCGGCCCAGCGGGTTTTTCGGCAGCATGCCTTTAACGGCAGTTTCGATAACACGCTCAGGAGCACGAGCAATCAATTTTTCAAAGTTGATTGACTTGATGCCGCCCGGGAAACCGGAGTGGTGGTAGTACATTTTGTCGGAGCTTTTAGCGCCGGTAACACGTACTTGCTCGGCGTTGATGATAACGATGTAATCGCCTGTATCAACGTGGGGAGTGTACTCGGGCTTGTGCTTGCCGCGCAGACGGCTGGCGATTTCAGTAGCCAGACGACCCAAGGTCTGACCAGCAGCGTCGACAACATACCAGTCGCGCTTAACAGTTTCCGGTTTCGCAGTGAAAGTTTTCATTCGTTATAGCCTCAGAGGCCGTCCTGATTATTCAGGCGGCGAATCTTACTGGACAGTATTTGCCTCGTACAAGGCAATCACATCGCAGGCAGACACTAAGTCGGGGGCTCGGGTCAATGTGTTTGCCGCGACAGCATCAGCGGAGTAGGCAACATCCGCCGGAAGAGATGGGCTAGGCATCCCCCATCTAAAAAAGCCCGCGAATTCTACTCATTCAGCGAGAAAACACAAGAAATTAACGCATAACTTTCGACTGTTCGTACAAAGGCATCACACGCGGAATGGCCGCCCGCAAATGAGTAATCCGCGACGCCGATGAGGGATGAGTACTCAAAAATTCAGGTGGCGCTCCTGCACTGGCACGCCCCATTTTTTCCCACAAACTAATAGCAGCATTAGGATTAAAACCAGCGCGCGCGGCTAATTCGATACCCATTAAATCAGCTTCATTTTCATGACCGCGACTATTTGGCAGTGTCATTCCATATTGCAGAGCAATATCTGCTAATTGACTACCACCTTGCCCTAAACCTAATAAAGCAACCGCACTTTGTTTGGCTAATTGACTGGCATACGCTTGAGACATAGCTTCACGACTGTGCTCGCGTAGTGCATGAGCGATTTCATGCCCTAGCACCGCCGCTAATTCATCATCTGTTAAATTAAGCTGTGTTATTAAACCACTATAAACGATAATTTTACCACCCGGCCCAACATTTGCGTTTAATTCATTGCTTTTAATCAAACTGGTTTCCCACGACCAACTTCTGGCATCAGGTCTAAACACTGTTGTTTGTGCGATAATACGATTCGCGACATTTTGAACGCGCCGAAATAATGCACTACTTTTATCTAGCGCCCCAGCCATAGCAGCTTTGTTTTGCATCTCTCGATAAGAATTAGCGTATTCTTGGTCTAATTGATTACTCGATAATCCCGACATCATAAACTGTGTACGCTGCACACCTACAGCACCACTTTGCGTCGTGTTTACTATTTGGCACCCGGCTAAACACAAAGCAGCCAACAAGACAAACGTGCGTTTACAAAACATACTTTAATCTCCAAAACACCCTTCAATTCTTAGGAAAGTAGCACATCAGAACCGACAATCCGTGCCTCAAAAGCCGGTTCGTTTATACTCGCATACTGATAAAAGCTGCAAATGCAGCCCTCTTTTAGCCCTCAATACTGTGAGACTGCAATGGGCGAGTTTGAAACCATACGACCTTACAATGATGCGGAAGTCCGCACTGTACTCACGCGTCTACTCAAGGACGATGCGTTTTTAAATACGCTCACGCGCTATCGCTTTCCCAATGCGGCAAGCGCATTCGGTTGGTTATTACGCCCGCTGGTTGCTTATTATTTATCGCGTGAAATTGCTGGCGTTGATAGCATTTCCAGCTTGCAAGATAAAATTGAACCCTATGTCACTCGTACTATTAAACAAGCTACGCAGGGCATTACCTATTCTGGCTTAGAAAACCTGAAAAAAGACCGCGCTTATTTATT
>CAZBNX010000032.1:0-2900 GCA_964493255.1 uncultured Pseudomonas sp. | reverse complement strand
GCGAAAGACGGCGATGACCGCACCGATTCAGCGATTCTCAAAATGTTCCACATGAGTCGTAAAGAGGAAAATTTCGCGCAGGTCATGACCGAATTGCATGTGGTGCCGGTTTCAATTAGCTACGAATACGACCCCTGCGACCAAGCCAAAGCACATGAATTGGCGGTGCGCGCCAGCACCGGCAGTTATACAAAAGCGCCCGGCGAAGACGATGCCAGCATCGCGCGCGGCATTACGGGGCAAAAAGGACGCATTCACCTGCACTTTGGCGAAGAAATTACCCAGCCGGATAACGATGCCCGCTTATTAGCCCACACCATCGACCGCGCTATTTTGGGCAATTACCATTTATTTCCGGTGAATTTTTTAGCGTATGCCGAGTGGACCGAGCAAGACGCCGCGTTAAAGGTGCCGCTTGCAGAAACGCTTTTCACCGCCGCTGAGGTCAATGCAGCACGCGAAGAATGGCAGCGCCGTTTGGCAGCATGCCCCGTCGAAGAGCGCACATGGTTGATTACGCAGTACGCCACACCGGTACGCAATCAATACCAATTACGCGCTGAAACCGCTGCCTAACGCATTAAAAAAGGCGATGCGTTTCACCGCATCGCCTTTTCTTTAATGACGCAACTTATTGATTATTCAGCATTTGCCCAACGGTAGGGTCTTTGAAAGCGCGCGTCAGTGCATCACTTAACACTTCACCCACCAAGCGCGTATTGGTTTCTTCATTCGGTGCCATGCCAAAGCGTTGATTCATCGTGGCGCTGTAACGCCCGCTGTAACGCCGCATACTGTTTTGCACATCGGCGCGAATGCCTGCGGTGATATTGGCTTCCGTGGCATACGCATTGCCGCTTGGCGTTTGATAGCGCAAATCCACCAGCGTTAGTGTGAGCTGCGGCGCACCGTAAGCATTAGGCGTGGGCGTGAACCCTAACAAACGCACGGCGGCCTCGGCTTGTCCCTGTAAACGAGGCAATAAATCTTGCCCGCTCACCGTGACGGTGCTGGTTTCAGGATACAAACCACCGCGCGTTCCCAAAACGGGCGAAGCGCGGCCATCCACAACCCTCACCACAACCGGCTGCCCCTGCCCCACTGGCGCAAGACGCTCCGTCACCATAGGTTGCGGTGTCAGTTGCTGTGGGCTGTTCGCGCAGCCCATCAGCCCCAAGGTTGCGGCCAAACAAGTTCCCAAAACCAAGCGTTGCAGCATGTCTCTACCTCTACGCGGTGTGTGTTTTGCGAAATTACGGCTTATGCGGACGCGCTAAAAATTCGTGCGACTGCATTTCCAGCAAACGGCTCAAGGTGCGTTGGAATTCAAATTCTAAGCGTCCGCCGGTGTACAAATCTTTTAACTCAACCTCAGCGGAAATAATCAGCTTGACGTTACGGTCATAGAATTCATCCACCAAATTGATGAAACGACGCGCAATGTCATCTTTGGTGACGTTCATTTGCTCAACATTCGCCAGCAAGACCGCGCCAAAAATTTTGCCCAATTCAATGTAATCGTTCTGGCTACGCGGGCCATCGCACAGCTCACGGAAATCAAACCACGCCACATCGCTGGCAACACGACGCGCACGAATGGCACGATTTTCGATGATTAACGCCTCATTTTCTTTAATGACGCATTTATCCGTGAGCAAACTTTTAAAGCTGCGCTCCAAACTTTGTTCAGCTTCCGCATCTAATGGGAAGTGATACAGCTCGGCTTGCTCCAACGCACGCAGGCGGTAGTCAATGCCGCTGTCTACGTTGACGATTTCGGTGTGCTGTTTGAGCAAGGCAATCGCAGGCAAGAAACGCGCGCGCTGCAAACCGTCTTTATACAAACCATCCGGCACGATGTTAGAGGTCGCCACAAGGCTTACGCCGTTGTTGAACAACTCTTCCAGCAAGGTGGCCAAAATCATGGCGTCGGTGATGTCAGAAACGAAAAACTCATCGAAACAAATCACACGCGCTTCATCGGCAAAACGACGCGCGATGATGGTCAGCGGGTTTTTTTCGCCTTTGAGGGTTTTCATTTCTTCGTGGACGCGCTTCATAAAGCGGTGGAAGTGCGTCCGCATTTTTTGCGGAAACGGCAACGCATCAAAGAAGGTATCAACCAGATACGTTTTACCGCGACCTACACCACCCCAAAAATACACACCTTTAATGGGGCCTTGCGGCTTCTTGCGGCCAAATAATTTACCCAGCAGCCCGCCAGAAGTGTCATTGGCATTGCTGTTGATGAGGTCGTCATACAAGCGTTGTAGATGACGGACGGCATTTTCTTGAGCTGGATCGTGGAAGAAATCTGGGCGTTTCAGATCAGCCTGGTAGCGTTCGAACGGGGTCATGGACGGCAACACGGTAGCGAAACGGGAGGGGGCGTCACTTTACCCACGCCCCCCATGCTTGGCAATTCACTCAACGTCGGGGGGCGTTAAAGCGGCGCTTAATCGCTGCATAAAGGCCACACGTTCCGCTTCATTGGCCGGAAGTGCCGCCGCTGCAACACACACACCTTCCAATACAAGCGCAACGCGGTCAGCTTCAGCCTGTACACACCCCTCACCGGCTTGCAGGCGCTTACTCACCACGCCCGCTGTTTTGCCATCGGCAAATACGTCAGAAAGCAGTAACTGCGTGCCATCGCTATCTAATAGGCGGAAACGGAAGCCGCCTTCATCACGAAAACTGACGAAACGCGCCGCTTTATCGGCTTTTTTCTTCGGCGTTTTTTGCACGCTGACCTGTTCACGGAAAGAACGCAGCCCCACCGCTTCGCGCAATTCGCCCAAAAATGGCGTCGCCATTCGACGCGCTTTCGCAGCGCCCGCCAGCAAAATATCTTCTAAATCAGCGGGTCGGGCTATCAAGGTGTTGTAATGCTCACGCGC
>CAZBNX010000031.1:0-14812 GCA_964493255.1 uncultured Pseudomonas sp. | reverse complement strand
TTTTACACAGTGTCGGCAAAGTATCCGCATTATCTGCGGAGTCGATACATGGGTTGATTGAACAAGTTGAAGTGTTGCAACAGCAGTCTGATAAAGTTGTTAATTATTTAGCAGACTCTGGTTTAGAAAGCGTTAAAGTCCAGCATGTTATTGAAAAGAACGCAAAAGTTATTGATTTATTTATAAGTTTGTGGGTTCTTTGCAGGCGCGTGTTGAGGAAGAACGACTTCATTCTCAGCAATTAATGGCAGAGGTTGAACAGTTCGCTGAAATGACGCAAATGATTCGCAACATTGCACGCCAAACAGATATTTTGGCTATTAACGCGCGTATTGAAGCGGCGCGTGCAGGGGCGGCAGGTCAAAGTTTTGCGGTATTAGCGGGTGAAGTACGACGCTTGGCGATGCAGTCTAATGATTCCGCGATTCAAATTGAACGCAGTATTAATACATTGCTGAAATCAATGCACACCCGTTTGGGTGCAGAGCTTGAAAATAAAATCCAGACGCAAGAAGTAGGTTCGCAGAATTTATTAGAACTGACGCAAGAACTGGGTGAGAGCTATACCGATATTCGTGACTTCTATCAAATGTTATTAAGCGCGGTCACGGAGCACAATATTTCGTTGAACACCAATATCCAAACGTTGTTGGATTTAGGCCAGTATCAAGACGTTTTCAAACAAATTATTGACCGATTACATACGGTGCTGGAAGAACGCCATGATTGTATAGCGTCTTTATTATTAAGCTCCGAATTAGTAGCCAGTCCGCAGCATATTCAAGCCAGTTTGGCGAACGTAAAAGCGATAACAAAGTCCTATGTTGAAAGCGAGGCAAATCATGGTAGTAGTGGCCCATTAAAAGATAAGCATACAGGAAAACCTTTAGAGCGTATTGAACTCTTTTAGTGGGTGGACTATATAAGTCACTGCGGTGAATTTTCATGCAGCAGTGACTTATTTTCACCAGGGATAAAAGTGAACTGGGATAGGTATCATGAAATTTATTAAGGCTGTAAATGGGTTGCGTGTAGTATGGATTGCCTTTGCTTACCTTGCATTGGTATTGCCCGGTTATATACTGCAAATTTCCCCTACTTATGGCAGCTTAATTTTTCCCGGTTCTGGTTTGGCACTGGCGGCCATTATTATCTATCGGCGTGATGCGTTATTAGGCATTGGATTAGGCTCGGTATTATTACAGCTTTTTTTAAATTATTTCTTTGAAATGCGCGCCCCCCATCAATGGGGATTATATTTAATCATTGCGGGCGGCGCAGTGTTGCAAGCCTATGCCGGTGGTTGGTGGTATGGCTGGTGGTTTGGGCGTGGTTATCGGCGCGATATGCACCGAATGGAAAGCATTAGCGACGCGGTATGGTTTTTAACGTGGGCGGGTTTATGCGCCACGCTTATTTCGGCGACTGTTGCTAATTCGGCCTTGTTAGCTTATGGATTATTAAATAAGACGGATTTTTTCTATAATTGGATGCACTGGTATGTGGGAGATGCCTTTGGCGTTTTAGTCTGTTATCCCATTATTATGTGTTTTTTACAGCCTAAAGACCCGCTATGGAAACACCGTCGTCGTCAGTTAATTATGCCAACGATAGGGCTGTGGGTATTATTATTTATTTTGTTGTTGGCGTTTAAGAAATGGGAAGTGCAGCAACAAAGTGACAAGTTAGCACGGGATGGCCAGGCGCTACTTGAAACGGTAATTACCGAAATCAATACGCAAAATGAGGCTTTGTATGCGTTGGCTGGATTTATTGAGGCCACGCCGCAATTAAATTTCGAGCACTTTGAAAAGTTTGTTACTAATACGTTAAAGCGTCATCCTGAAGTGGCGGGGTTGAGTTTTAATCATCGTGTTTCTGAGGCAGCCCGTCCACAGTTCGAACATGACGCCAATTTATTATCCCCCTTGGGACGTTATCGTATTACTGAGCGCGACGATAATAAACAAATTGTGACAGCCATAGCACGTTCTGAATATGTTGCAGTTAAATTTATTGCACCCCTTGCGGCGAATCAAGCGGCGATGGGTTTTGATATGTTATCTGAACCAAGCCGTAAGGCGGCGGTAGAAAAAGTTTTAACGTCGGGTGATATTGTTAGTACGGCACCGCTTAAATTAATACAGGATAATTGGGCGTATACGGGGGTTTTACGACTAGCGCCTGTACATGAAGCGCAACAAGATGACACATTACAACACCCTGAAATAACAGGGTTTGCTATTGCTGTTCTGAAAGTTGAACAAATGATGCAGCAATCTATTAATCCGTTAGTACCGGATGGGTTACGCATCGAGTTGCGTGATAGTGCCGATGTTGAACCGGGGCGACGTTTTTATACATCCCACCCTGACGAGCAGACGCCGCATCGAATGACAAATTTAGCGCCATGGGAAGCAACATTTGATGTTGGGCAACGACACTGGACGCTAGTAGTTACGCCAATTAATGTGAATTACTTTCAGCATAATGATTGGTTAGTGGGTTCAGTGGTTGCTTTAATGTGTGCGATTTTGTGCATTTTAGTGCAAGCATTTTTAATGGATATGACCGTTCGCGGTTTTGGCACTGACCAAAAATTACAGCAAGTCTTGCAAACGCTGCGTGACATGGTGGGGCGCTTTTTTAATTCTCGTTGGAATTCGGATAGTTATACGGACTTGCCTTCCTTAGCGCGTTATATTGCGGCATTGCAACATAATGAAGAAGTTCACCGTCAGGAATTAACACAACAAAAAAACGCCCTCGACCAGCATAATATCGTTTCTATTTTGAATGCACACGGTCGAATTACTTACGTTAATCAAAAGTTATGCAGCTTTTTAGGTTATCGTCCAGAGGAGTTAGTGGGCCAGCGACACCGTGTTACTGCATCCGGTGTGCATTCCGTGGCATTTTTCCGTGCGTTATTACGGCAAGTACGACGTGGGCAGGTGTGGCAAGGTGAAATTTGCGAAGCGCACAAAAAGGGTGCTGTTTATTGGGGGTATGCCACGGTATTGCCGTTTGTGGGCTTGAATGGCAAGCCGGAGCGTTACATTGTCATTCGCACCGACATCACGCCGCTAAAAAATGCGGAAGTACGTTTAGAACACGCCAACCGTGCCAAAAATGCGTTCTTGAGCACCATGAGCCATGAAATTCGCACGCCGTTGAATGCGCTTTTGGGCACCGCGCAGGTGCTAGAAAAAACGCATCTGGACAGCGAACAAGCCGACATGGTGCACGATATTGTGAAGTCGGGCGGCCTCTTATTAAGCCAGCTCAATGACATTTTGGACTTCTCCAAAATTGAATCGGGGCATCTCAGCGTGGACTGCTTGCCGTTCAGTTTGTGCGATGTATTAGAGCGCGTTGAGTCGTTGATGGGCGCGGCGGCTAAGGTAAAAGGGCTTAATTTTCAAATTGATGTGGTAGAGCAGCCACCCCGTTTCTTGTTGGGCGACAGCATGCGCCTCACGCAAGTGCTGCTGAATTTGTGCAGCAATGCCATTAAGTTCACCGCTGCGGGGCAGGTTTCTATCACGATTCACACGGTGGCTTTAGCCAATGAGCGGGTGCGCGTGCACTTTGCCGTTACTGACACCGGCATTGGCATTACGGAAGAGCAACAACACAAGTTATTTGAGCCATTCGTACAAGCGGATAGCAGCGTGACGCGCAATTTTGGCGGCACCGGCTTGGGGCTGTCGATTTGTAAACGCCTCGTGGAATTGATGGGCGGTGAGATTGGTCTCACCAGCGCCTTGGGGCACGGCACGACCTTCTGGTTTGAGCTGGAATATGCGCTAGATGCACAAACGGCACCGATGCGCTGTGTCTCTGAGCGCAGTGTGGGGCCAATGGAATTGGGGCATGCGCATTTACCGCAGCGGCATATTTTGGTGGTCGATGACAACGAAATGAACCGCAAAATGCTGCAACGTCTGTTGCAACAAGAGGGCGCGCGCGTCACTTTGGCGGAAGATGGTCAGGCCGCATTAACGATTATCGCGGCACAACCGCAGGCATTTGATGCGGTGTTGATGGATGTGCAAATGCCGGTCATGGATGGCTTAACGGCCATTCGTCATATTCGTGAAGAATTGCAGTTGCCTGCGTTGTCGGTATTGGCGTGCTCGGCGGGCGTGTATCGACAAGATTTGGTGAATGCCACCAATGCGGGCGCGAATGGCTTTGTGGCCAAGCCTATTAACCGGGAAGAATTGCTGGCTGCATTGGCGCAATCCATGCCCGCTGAACCTGTGCAACCGGTTGTAATTAAAGAGGAAAAAGCGGCTGTATTGTTGCCGGTTCAGCCAGAAATACAGGACACATGGCCGACGGTCGAAGGGCTGGATATTGCGCTACTGCGCGACCAATTTGGCGATGATTGGGAATTTGCCACCACACTTCTGCACATGTTCATTCAAGAATTAGAGCGCATTTTGCAGGCTTTATCGGATGAACGATGGCCGCTGGATGACCCGGAACACGCATGGGGCCAGCGCCTGCATAAGTTGCGTGGCGCAGCGGGTACGGTTGGCGCGGCGGCGTTAGTCGCCCTGACGCAAGAGCTGGAAGATGCTCTGAAAGCCGGTGATGCTCAGGCGCAATTAACGCAACGCTGGCCGGTATTTGTGGCCTGTTGTCAGCAGGTATTGGCGGGAGTGCGTGCGGTGTTGTAACCGCTTGCCGGTGTGACGCGCGCCCTTTTTCGTGTGCGGGAAAAAGGGCGTGGGATTAGGCGCTCAGGGCTTTGTCGATGGCCTGTTTAAGGTCTTGGCGGGTAAAAGGTTTGGCCAGTTGAATGGCTGCACCGGCAAAGACCGCCGTATTGAGGGTAAATTCGGGCGTCAACACACGCCGACCGGCAGAAATAGCCACAATCGGCAAATTGGGTTTGATTTTCAGCAAGGCATGAATCAGGCCCACGCCATCCATACCGGGAATCAATACATCCGTCACAACAATGTCAACGGCGTTGGGGTTGCGTCGGAAAATGTTAACGGCTTCTTCACCTTCGCTCGTTTCCGTGACCTGATGCCCTTCAAGCTCTAGAAAGCGTCGGTAGGCCATACGCTGTAAATCGTCGTCTTCTACCAGTAACACTCGTGCCATGTTTTTCACTTCTCTTAGAACAGTTCTATGCGTTCCAGCGTTTCGCCTGTGTCTTTGTCGGTCAAAATGCCGGTGTCGCCGTGATTTGCTTCGCTTTCCACATAGTCGTGACAGACAGTCGCCAGCGCGCTGACGACATCGGCGGCGTGCGGAATGCCGTGATTAACCTTATCAATATCCACCACCATGTTTTTCAAACATTCATGCCGCTGGCCAAATACGGTGTGAACGCGGTCAATAATTTGTTTGAAGACATCTTGATACTGGCCTAAATCCAGCAATAACTGAATATTAGAATCATTGTTAAGACGGACATTTTTTTCCGTCACAGATGAAATAATGAGCTGATAAAAATCACAGATGTCTAAATAACTGTCGCTGAGTTGTTTAGTCATTTCCAATAGATTTTTGGACCCATTTTCTTGGCGTTGTAAACGTGTTTCCATGTTGTCGCCCAACCGTTCATGTACGTTTTTCAACATGCGTGAAATGTCGGCGTCAATTTGTGCGGCAGACTCGTTTGATTGCGTGGATAAACGCCGCACTTCACCAGCTAATACCCCAAAACTATGACCTGCTGCCCCTGCGCGCGCGGCTTCAATATGAGCATTAATGGCCAGAATCTCGGTTTGGCGTGCAATGGAGCGAATAACATGCGTCATTTCAGAGAAATGTTCTACTTCACGCAGTAATTCTTGTGAGTGTTCACGCTCTTCCTGAACTTTGTGCTCTAAATCATCAATAAACTGATTGAGATAGCCAATAATTTCAGTGTTTTTATCAATGACGGTTTGAATTTTGTTGCTCTGTTCTCCAGAGGCAGCCAGATATTCAACTAATTGGTCTGATTGTGTTTGGAAAGCACCTAAACGCTCAACCATGCTCGTTGTAGCTTCCGCCGAGAGGTTTGAAATTTTGTCTAGGCCATCCAAGATATGGCTATCCAATTTTTCCAATTCAGCAACGATGTTGGCGCTGTCCTGACTAATATCAGCCAGCTCGGCGTCTGGAGTGGTTGTGGCAAGGGCGGCGGACTTGTTTTTTTGGTGCGTTTGCCAGCCCAACACCAGCGCAGGCCACGCTCCGGTGACTAACGCCCACACAGATGGAGCCAACCCAAACGTCTGATGCGCGCCTAGCCAAGCAAGAATGCTAACGGGCACAGCCAGCAGCCAAGTTTGCCACCCAAGGTTCTGTAATTTCAGACCTATAGAAGAGAGCAACAATTTCATAGATAGAGTGACGACTATTTAACGGGTGGACAAATTAGGATGCAGCGTCGGCTGGAGAGGCCAAAGGCAGCAGGGCCAATACTTCTTGGGCTGCGTGCGCGTAATCTTCTGCTCCTCGGCTCTTGGGGGCATAGTCCCGGATGGGAATACGGTGTGCAAAGGCTTCGGCTAATTTAATATCGGTTCGGATGCCAGATAACATACGTTTGGCTCCAAATTGATGGGCTACTCCTTGACTCATTTCACGATGATGGCAAATGCGCTTATCAATCATTAATGGCAAGAAACCTAATAAACGCAAATTAGGATTAGGGCCAGATGAAACCTTGAATAAAACGCGCGCTAAACTTTTAATCCCTTCATTAGAAAGGGCATGCGGTAGGAAAGGCACTAATACCCATTGTGCAGCAACAAGCGCCGTGAGCAATAAATTATCTAAAGAAGGCGGAGTGTCGATAACAATTAAATCGTAGCGTTCTAATAAGCCTTCAGACCGCAGCGCCTGCGCCAGACGCTGCGTGTCATTGAGCCCGCTGCCGTGTTCAAACAAAGGATCAGCCGGGGCTAAATCCAAATGTGCGCACGGCGTTGAGCGAATCACTGAACGTAGCGGCAACGTATCGTGCTGCAACCAATCATGGATGGTAGCTTCGCCGCGTTTGACAACCACACCCAACCCAACGCCGCAATGACCTTGAGTATCAAGGTCAATGAGCAGCACACGCCGTCCTTGTGCGGCCCATTCAGCCGCTAGATTGACAGCCGTTGTGGTTTTTCCCGTTCCGCCTTTGCGGTTGGTAACGACCAAAACGGGGGCGGGGGCGGTTGTCTCAGACGTATCAGGCACCGGGCACCACCTGCTTAATGACTTTCAGCAGCGCCGCACCATCGACGGGTTTTACCAGCCAGCCGGTCGCGCCTAAGCGTTTGGCTTCGTCGCGTTTGGCCTGTTGGCTTTCCGTGGTCAGGGCGAGGATGGGCGTAAAACGCAGCAAGGTGCGCGCGTTTTTGATTAAGTCTAAGCCGCCCATGTTGGGCATGTTGATATCAGTAATCATCAGGTCGGGTTTGAGACCGGCCTTGAGTTTGTCCATCGCTTGCACACCGTCAGAAGCGGTTTCGACGTTAAAACCATTACGTTGCAGGCTGGCTTTCAAGCTCATCAGCATGGTGGCCGAATCGTCAACGATAAGAATAGTTTTAGCCAATTTGGCTACTCCTCTTTGTGCTTATGCAGTTAATGCTACGTGTAACCATTGTGCCAGACGAGCATCCGCTGGCCAGGCTTTGATTTTGGCACGAGTGGCCATTAACACTTGCAGATTAGCCGTATGCAAATGCACACAGGCGCTCAAATCTAATTTGGCGTTGGGGTGCTTTTGCAGCAAACCTAACAGCTCTTCAGCTTCTTCAACGCCGACCACTTCGGTTAGGAGAATGGTTTTGTTGTGATACCGCATTGCCATTAGAACAACTCCTTGTGGTTCAAGACCATAAGCACCGAACCATCACCCAGTAGCGCCGAGCCGGAGTACCCGCGTAATCCGCCTAACACACCGGGCAACGGCTTGAGGATGATGTCAGTGGTTTCCAAGAAGGCATCGACCAACAAACCGACTTGCTGTGTGCCCAAGCGCAACACCAGCAACGCCAATTCATCTTGGTCATTGGCTTGTTGCGGAACGTCCAACGCCAATAAATCATTCAGTGAAAACAGCGGAATCACGCGCTCACGCAGCACAGTGGTGGCGTGTTGTTTGAAATAACGAATTTGCGCGCGTGGCAAGCGCACAGTTTCCACGACGGCATCCATTGTGAAGCCGAAAATTTGCCGCGCTGACTCAACAATCATCACATTGGTGACGGCCATCGACAGCGGCAATGACAGATGCAACCGCGTGCCTTGCCCCAGTATGCTGCTCAGGTGAACGGTGCCGCCGACGCGCTGAATGGCGCTGCGTACGACGTCCATACCGACGCCGCGCCCCGATACATCGGTGATGGTTTCGGCGGTTGAAAAACCCGGCAAAAACACCAAGTTGACGGCTTCTTGGTCGCTCATGGTTTCGAGGCGGTCTTCGTCAATTAAGCCTTTTTGGTAGGCGCTGCGTTTAATAGCCAGTGGGTCGATGCCTTTGCCGTCATCTACGATTTCAATCGTAACGTGGTCGGATTCCTGACGCGCACTGATTTGCAAGCGGCCTTTTTCGGGCTTTCCGCAGGCTTTTCGCACGGCTGGCAGCTCTAAACCGTGGTCGAGGCTGTTCCGCACGATGTGAATTAACGGGTCTGCGAGTGCTTCAATCACGTTTTTGTCGGCTTCGGTGTCTTCGCCTTCCAGCACCAAATGCACGTCTTTGCCTAATTTGTTCGACAAATCACGCACTAAACGCGGGAATCTTTGGAAGATAAACGACACCGGCATCATGCGGACTTGCATGATGGCATCTTGCATTTCTTCGGCGATGCGGTTGATGACGCCGTACTGGGTTTTGATGTCGCGTGCCAGTTCGCGCACGCCGTATTGATTTTCGGCACGGCTGGCTAGATAAGGCAGGGCATTTTTAGCCACCACCATTTCTCCAATCAGGTTCATCAGCCGGTCGATTTTCGTTTGTTCGACGCGCAGCGTTTTGCTGCTGGTTGTGGTGTTGGGTTCGTCGTTGGGCGCGCGTGCGGTGGCGCGGGCAGCGGCAGGCGTTTCGTCGGGAAGAGACTCGGCAGCCAGCGGCGTGGCGGGTATTTCTGTCACCGGCAGCGACGCCACAGCAGGCGTTTCGACGAGCGCGGCGGGTTCATCGGCTTCTTCCTCGTCGGTGACAGGCAACGCCACCTCACAGGCATGACAAAAATCAATGACCCACAGTTGCATCGGTTCTGCGTGCTGATTGGCTAACGCCTGAGCCGCCGCCTGACGCAAGGCGTCGAGCTGCGTTTCGTCCGCGCCAACGGTTTTCGCGCAGCCGCTTAATGTGGTGAGAACCGCTTTGATACGCCCGTCAAACGCACCATTGACCGGCAATTCCAGAATGCACAACTGCGCGTGCAGCAACGCCTGTAACGCCCGACGGCGGGTGTCATTGAGCGTGTGCAACAGCGCAAAAGTAGGCGCGGCCAGCGGTTCAGCGGGGGACGTAACGCCGGTGGGCGCGGGGATTTCGGGCGTGCTGTCTGTCAAAACGGCGGCGGCTTCAACGCTGTTTTCGTCAGAAGCGAGCGTGGTCTGTTCTAAAGCGGGCTCTTGTGCCAGCCAATCCGGGACGTGCAGCGTGTGGATGCTTTCAATCAATCCCTTGAGCAAGCCGGTGCGTTCTGGGCATTGGTCAAGGATGAGCAACAACCATCGCAGCGCCGAAGAGAGCCACAGTGAGGGCGAAGAAAACTCCAGCAAACTCTGTGTGATACGGCGCAAATTGACCAAATCACCGCGTTCTAGCGTGGCCAGTGCTTCCAGCACAAAATCTTCATAAACGGGGCCGCCGTTTTCATCCCCTGACGGCAATACCATCAGCACATTTGGTAGTTCAATGCACTGCACCTGTTCCGGCACATAGCGAAAATGCTCATCCAGCGCCGCGTGTGTGGCGGTACTGACGCCGCTGAGTTGCAATTCACAGCGATAGGCATCGAGCTGGGCGAGTGCGGGCCACGGCGTGCGCGGGTCAACGCCTGCCACCACCAAGCCGGGGGTTTCCATCGCTAAAAAGAGCGGGTCTTCCCCTTTGAAAAAGCATTCTGGCTCCGGTTGATACTGCACCCACCACAGCGGCTCGCCGTTTTGCGCGTGCGTAAACAAAGCCATTCGCTGATTTTCTGGGACGCGCACTAACTGGCTGTGCAACGCCGGAACAATGGCGCGCAGCCGTTCCAATGGCGATAACTGCACAACGGGAGCGGGGAGGGCGTCGCTGTCGGCGGTGGATTCGGTGTCCGGTGGAGGCAAGCGGTCGCGTAACAGTTGCGCCAATTCAGCGGCAGCGTGGTCACGGCTGGCATCAAGGCTTTCGTGGCTTTCAATTTCATCGAACAACTGCGACACAAAATCCATCGCGTCCAGCAGCACATCCGTCACTTGATGGCTGAAAGGCGTTTTGCCATGTCGAATGGCATCCATCAAATCTTCAGCGGCGTGTAACACCCGGGTCATTGCCGGGAACTCAAACAAGCCGCTATTCCCTTTTAGGGTGTGTACCTGTCGGAATAATTCCGTCATCAGGTCGCTGTTATCGGGGGCTTGTTCCAGAGCCATCACGCTGGTGCTAATGGCCTGTAAAAACTCCCGAGATTCGGCAATGAATTGTTCCAGCAATGGAGTCATCAGACCTCTCCTAAGCAGAGCCGAATGTGTTCGACAAAGTCGTCGGGCTTGATGGGCTTGGTCATGTACATGTTGGCGCCTGCTTCAAAGGCACGCAGCATGTCTTGTTGGCTGGCTTCGGTGGATACCATCAGCGCAGGCGCTTGCTCAATTTGTTGCTGGCGCAGCTCTCGCAAAAAGCTGTAGCCATCCATTTTGGGCATGTTGATATCAACGACAAAGAGGTCGTAATGCTGGTTGAGGGCTTTTTCGAGCGCCTCAATACCGTTCACGGCCTCGCTGACCTGGTAGCCAGCGGCTTCCAGGACCTGTCTGTGAAACATGCGGACCGTGGCCGCATCATCAACGATGAGAATGTGTTTCATCGGGATTCCTGGGGTTTTTGGTACACGAGCGCTTCGGGAAACTTGCGGACGCGAAACAGTGACGAAATACGGCTCATTGACTCTGAGTGTCCCAAGCAGATAAACCCGCCCGCATTGAGTGCATCAAAAAACACGCCAGCAGCTTTACGGCGCGATACATCATCAAAGTAAATCAGCAGGTTACGGCAAAATATCACATCAAATTGACGATAACGGTGGGTGTCCACCACGTCATTTAAATTCACGCGAGTAAATTCAATCGACGAGCGCAGGTCATTACTGATTTGGAACTCGTCTTGAATAGGTACAAAGTATTTTTGCAATAAATACGACGGTAATTGACTGACAGAACGCTGGCTATAACGGCCAATTTTGGCTTTCTGTAAAATATTGGTGTCGATATCAGAAGAAATAATTTCAACATCCCAATTTGCCAAGCCCGGCCAGTATTCAAGTAAATACATCGCAATAGAATAAGGCTCTTCTCCCGAAGAAGACGGAATTGACCAAATCCGCAAAGGCGCGCGACTGGCCGCCGCGCGGCGTTGTGCCACTAAATCAGGCAGAATGGAATTAACCAAGCATTTGAGTTGGTATTCTTCGCGGAAGAAATACGTCTCATTGACCGTCATCAGATTGGTAAGTGCTTGTAATTCCTCACCCGACACTTGAAAGCGCAGCATATTGAAATAGCTACGAAATGAATCTGACCCAGTCGCTTGGCAGCGTTCGACTAAACGCTTATCTACGAAATACCGTTTACCTGCATCAAAATGAATGCCGGTTCTACGGTAGAAAAATTCGCGGAATTTTAAAAATTCCTCGTCAGTGATAATGATGTCGGCCATTTAATTAGCGTTTAGGCCTCATTGATGCGCTTGAGCGCGAGGTCAGCGGCAAACTGGATATAAGGTTCGCCAGGAAAGCGTTGCTTTAAGTTTTGCAACGCCAGTTGAGCCTTCTCATCGCCCACTTCACCTAATAAATCAACGGCAGTGGCACAGACGTTGACATGATTATCGTGGGTAATCACTTTGATGAGTAATTCCTCGACCAAGGGATATTGCAAGGATTCGAGGATATTAACCGTGAAAATACGGACATCAGGGTCAGTATCTTCTAAAAGGCTTTCTAATATAGGACCAATACGCTCCGGCATTTCTTTGAGCGTTTCGATACTTTGGTTACGCAATGCGGCATCTTCACTCCGCAAGCAGGTGACTAAACCGCTAATAGCCTCATCGTCGGCCACTTTGAGTAGGCTGGCGAAAATGCTTTCGCGAACGGATAAATCCATTTCGCGCTGTAATTGCTCGACCAGCAAACGACTGGCGTGCGGGTGACTTTCCAACGCTTGCACCGCTTCGCGTCGTTGTGCGGGGCAGCCGCGTTGCAAAAGGTTTTGCCAATCTGCCCAATCGGTATGAACAGCGGGTGCCGTGTTGAGGGTATCGAGTGTTTTTTTAATCAAAGCCATTGTGCAATCCGGTTAATTCAGGCATCAGCCCAAGCGAGAAGTTGATGGGCAATCTTGTTGGCAGGCAGAACCACCGAAGCACCCCCCAAGGCGATAAGTTCGGCAGGCATACCAAACACAATGGCGGATTCTTCTGATTCTGCAATCGTGCGCGCGCCTTTTTGCTTTAACTCGGTGAAGGCTTTTGCGCCGTCGTAGCCCATGCCCGTGAGCATCACCGCGACAACGTGAGCGGGGTTGCAGTGTTCCAGTGCCGACAGCCCCAGTAATTCAACCGAGGGATGCCACAAGTGCGCGGGGTTTTCGGGTTTGGTGACGGCCACCAGTTGCCCGATGCGCTCTGTCAGCACCACGTCAGCGCCGCCTTTTGCAATGTAAACATTGCCCGGCAGCAGCGGCGTAGGCGTTTGGATTTCGTGGACGTCTAACGCGCACAGCTTATTCATACGCTCGGCAAACGGACGGGTGAAACTACCCGGCATGTGTTGCGCTACCACAATCGGCCACGGGAAATCGGCGGGTAGCAGCGGCAGAATTTCTTCCAGCGTACTAGGCCCACCCGTCGATACGCCCATGATAACTAAGCCTTTTTGGTGCTTGCCGTGCCGCCGCCGTATGTTTTTCTCTTCTTGCGATTTGGCCAGCAGTTGTGCGCGGTCGGCGCGTAATCGCTGCGCGAGACCAATAGCATTTGACCGACGGTCGGGAGTACGCAAACGCGCTTTAGCAGCCGCACGCACCTTACGCACCAATTCCGCTTGCACGGCTTCTACCGAGAGCGAAATGGTGCCTTGCGGTTTGCACACATAATCAACAGCGCCCAAGTTCAGTGCCTCGAACGTGGCCAGCGCGCCTTCATTGGTCAGCGAGGACACCATCACCACGGGAACAGGTCGCTCGGCCATCAGCAACGATAAGGCCGTCAATCCGTCCATTTCCGGCATGTTGATGTCTAATGTCACCACGTCGGGCTGAAATTCGCGGTTTTCGGTAACGGCTTCTTTGCCGTTGCGTGCCACGCGAATCTCAAAATCCGGTTCCGTGTTGAACAAACCCACCAATAAACGGCGCATTAACGCCGAATCATCGACCACCAGCAGTTTGATCATGCAGCAATACCTTCGTTAACCCAAAAGGCAGTTCAGATCAGCCACGTCCTCGCCTTCAAGGAAGGCATCCGGGTTGAGTAATTGGATTAAGCGTTTTTGCTTCTCCAAATTAGCGACCCGCGTAATAAGGCGCGATTGCTGTCCTGATAAACGAGGCGCGGCGCTAATGGCCGTTTTGTGAATTTTCAGCACTTCCGTGACGGAATCCACAATAAACCCTGTACGCACCCCATCAAACAAAAACACCATGATGCGCTGGCGGTCGTTGCGTTGTTGGGCGGGCATCCCTAAACGCACGCGCTGGTCAACCACCGGCAGCACGGCACCACGCAAATTGATAACGCCTTCCACAAACGCAGGCGCACGCGGGACGTGCGTTAAGGCTTCAGGCACGCGCACAATTTCTTGCACGCTTTCAATCGGTACGCCGAATTCCTCATTATTGAGGCGGAAAACCACCATTTGCTCTTCGTCATCAGCGCCGATTTCTTGTGACTCTTGAGTTTGCATGGTGTCATCCTCGTGTTGCGTGCCTTGCACTGCGTGCAGCGCGTCCTTCACCGCGCGCGTGCGGAACATATTTTCCGCTGAAATAATCGACACCAGTCGTTTACCGCCATCCAGACGGCAAATGTCGGTAATGTCGGACATATCGCCTTCGCGCGCTAACAGGGTGGGCATGGGGTCCACGACGCTTTTATTAACGCGCAAGACTTCATTGACCGTATCCATCACCACGCCGACGGCCATATTGGCCAGCGCCACGACCACAATGCGGCCATTTTCTTGCTGTGTTGATTCCGGCAGGCCGAACATGCAGCGCAATGACACCAGCGGCAACAGGCGTTGCCGTAGCGTCATGACGCCCACGACGTGCGCTTGAGAACCCGGCACGCGCACGATTTTTTCGGGCATTTGCACGATTTCTTGCACGTTTTCGATGGCAATCGCGTATTCCTGACCGGCAACCGCGAAACTCACCAACTGCAATTCGTCGCTGTTTTCGATGTCGCTGTCTGCATGGGTGGAGTGCCCTTGTTGCCAATCATCGGGCGCATGAAGGTCGTCGCTGTTATGGCTGCCGCCGCCCAGTGCAGCGATGTCAGCAAATTCAGTTTCGATGACTTTTTCAAAGTCCAGCACCATCGTCATGGGATGGCCGCCCACATCTTTCAGCAGCCCTTTTAGTA
>CAZBNX010000030.1:12051-14836 GCA_964493255.1 uncultured Pseudomonas sp. | reverse complement strand
ATCGGCGCAGTTACCTGCGTTTTAGGTGATTTTTCAGTATCGCCGCATCCGGCTAACGCGATAGAAAACGCCAACACACCGACAGATTTGAGAAGAAAACGGGACATGAGCAAACGCCTCGGCAACCTGATCTAATTGCGAGCCATTCTCACACAGATTAAGAAATAATCTCAACTAGAATTGAATTTGAAATGCGCTCAACCGGCATTTGTCAGCAACGCGGCGGCGTGATATTTCAAATGATCATCCATAAAACTGGCCACAAAGTAATAGCCGTGGTCGTAATCAGGGTGCAATCGGAGCATCAAGGGATAGTCGTTCGCATCGGCGGCGGCTTGTAACGCTTCGGGACGCAACCCCGCAATGAAATTATCCGCCAATCCTTGGTCAACCAGCAGCGGGAGGCGTTCGGTTGAATGCGCCAATAACGCACACGCATCCCACGCACGCCATTGGTCGCGGTCGCTGCCAAGGAAGCGAGACAGGGCTTTTTCGCCCCACGCGCATTCCGCTAACTGCGTAATCGGCGCTAACGCCGAAACCGACAAATACCGCCCCGGATTACGCAACGCACACACCAACGCGCCGTGTCCGCCCATGGAATGCCCGCAAATGCCTCGGCGCGTGTTCACCGGAAAATGCGTTTCAATTAAGGCAGGCAGCTCATGCACCACATAATCGTGCATCTGATAATGCTCGTTCCAAGGCGCTTGCGTGGCGTTGACGTAAAACCCCGCGCCGTGCCCAAAATCCCACGCGCCATCAGGGTCGGTGGGAACCTGTGCGCCACGCGGGCTGGTATCTGGCGCAACAATCACCACGCCTAATTCAGCCGCTAACCGATGCGCGCCCGCTTTCTGCATGAAATTTTCATCGGTGCATGTCAGGCCACTTAGCCAATACAAAACCGGCAAACGCGCACCCTCCACCTCGGCCTGTGGCGGCAAATACACCGCAAACACCATTTCGCAATTCAAGCTGCTGGCGCGATGTCGGTAGCGGCGATGCCATCCACCAAAACTTTTATTGCTGGATATAAGTTCTAGATTCATAAAGAGAAACTCCACAAAGCGACGACGCTACAAGACCGCAGAGTCGTCGCAATAGGCAGGATTAGAAGTGAATAACGGTGCGAATACTTTTGCCTTCGTGCATCAAATCAAAGGCTTGGTTAATGTCATCAAGGCGCATGGTGTGCGTGATGAAGGTGTCTAACGGAATATCACCGTTTTGCGATAACTCGACATAACGCGGCAACTCTGTGCGACCTTTGACGCCGCCAAAGGCGCTACCACGCCACACACGCCCCGTCACTAACTGGAAAGGCCGGGTGCTGATTTCTTGCCCCGACGGTGCCACACCAATAATGGTCGATTCGCCCCATCCTTTGTGACAGCACTCCAACGCCGCCCGCATCAGTTGCACGTTACCGACGCACTCAAAACTGTAATCCACACCGCCATCGGTCATGTTCACAATGACTTCTTGAATCGGCTGGCTGTACTCCTGCGGATTCACGAAATCCGTAGCGCCCAGCTCGCGCGCCACGTCAAATTTCGCCGGATTGATGTCAATCGCAATGATGCGGCTGGCTTTGGCCATTTTTGCACCGATGATGGCCGCTAAACCGATACCGCCCAAACCAAAAACAGCCACCGTCGCGCCTTCGGTGACTTTCGCCGTATTCAGCACCGCGCCGATGCCAGTCGTCACGCCGCAACCGAGCAAACACACTTTTTCCAAAGGCGCTTCTTTAGGAATTTTGGCCAACGAAATCTCAGGTAAAACCGTGTACTCCGAGAACGTCGAACAGCCCATGTAGTGATAAACCGGCGCACCTTGGTAGCTGAACCGCGTGGTGCCGTCGGGCATCACGCCTTTACCTTGCGTGGCACGCACCGCTTGGCACAAGTTGGTTTTGCCGGATGTGCAAAATTTGCACTGGCGGCATTCGGCGGTGTACAGCGGTATCACATGGTCGCCTACCTGTAACGAGGTCACGCCCTCACCGACGGCCTCCACAATGCCGCCGCCTTCATGCCCCAAAATGCAGGGAAAAACACCCTCGCTATCCTGCCCCGACAAGGTGTACGCATCGGTATGGCACACGCCGGTGGCCACAATTCGCACCAATACTTCACCCGCCTTTGGCGCTTCTACATCCACTTCAACAATCTGCAAAGGCTGGTTAGGCGCAAAAGCAACCGCCGCCCGCGACTTAATCGACATACCCGAATCCTCTCGGTCAATGAACAAGCAATGAGTAACGAGCGTGCAGTTTAGGGGAGTTTTTTCAAAATGAGTTACTCGTTCATGCCACGCAAGGTCTCTCCGGGATTCCCGGGTTGCGCCTTATCGGTACGGCGGCGCATAAAGCCAGCGTGGTGTCGTTTGTGCTGAATGGCTATCGCACGGAAGAAATCGGCGCGGCGTTAAACCGCGAATTTAACGTCTCCATAACCTGCTGATTCACGCGCGCCACTGTTTCCGCAAACCCCCGATAAGGACGGTCAGTGATGGCTACTAAGCCCAAATGCCCGTTTTCACCATCCAATAAGCGCCCCGTCACGGGCTGGTCGAGGTATTGGAACCAATGCAGCCCCACAATCGACGGTTCTTCTAGCGCACGCTGCACAAAATGCGCGTAAGCGGCACCCCGTTGCTCTTCCGTCCAGACCTCTTGAACCCCGCCCCAGAATGGCCCTCGGTCGCGCGAGCCAAAGTGAAACTCCGTCACCATCAGCGGTTTATTCAGCGCACGCAACACCGCGAAATCGTAGCCGTG
>CAZBNX010000030.1:3280-11951 GCA_964493255.1 uncultured Pseudomonas sp. | reverse complement strand
AATTCGTTATCCGCGAAATAGCCGATTAACCAAGGGTCATCGCGGCGGCCTTGCGTCACGAGCTGCACCGCACGTTCAACGGCGGCCACAAAGCGCGGGTCGAAGGGGTCTGGCATGCCGCCCCACAAATCAAACCCGGTGCTGACCGTCGCAAAATCACCTTTCACCACCAGCGGCAGACTGTACGGCATCCGCTGGCGCTCGATAACGGCAGGGTCACTCCAGTTGCCGAGCGTGTTAAACCCCCATGCCTGCAAACGCGCAACGGCGTGTGCTGCCCAGCGTTGCGCGTCGTCGCTGCCGTAACTGCGCGCTAGATTGGCACGGTAGAAATCAAACCAACGCCCGTTAGCAAACTGCATTCCTTTGCTGGCCAGCATGTCATCACGGCGATGGTCGCTGTGGCCATAAAACGGTGACGCCGCTGGCAAGCCGTTAAACATAAATTCGCGGCCTTCCACATAGGTGGCGCTCTGTAATGCACTCACCGCATTGACGCCCAACGAATAAAACGGATTGCCTTCAGGGGTGACGAGATACCAGCGCCCCTCTCGCTGTTCTGTACGAAAAAAACCGCTGGCGGAAAACACCGGCCCGCCCAGCACACCGCCGAAACGGTCTTTAGGTGATTGCTGCGCGCTGAGTTGCTGTAACCAGTTGTTTTCTGAAGAAATATCGTTTTTTAGCTCGGCTTCGTTGTGAATTTTTTCCGGCCAATCCGTGCGCGTAAATTGGCCGTACTCGTCCACGATACCGCTATACAGTTGCTGTACCTGCGCGGAAAAGTCTGCTTCTGAGCGCGTGCCCACTTGCCCCAACAGCAAGGCTTGCGGCGCGTTGGGCGCGGGTACTGTCAGGGTGATGGCGCGCACATCGGCGCGATTGAGCGCCCCTTCTACCGACTGCGCCAAGGCCGAAGGCAATCCAGCGCGCATGCCTTGCTGGCGCGGGCTGTAGGCACGCAACGGAATGAGCAGCTCTTGTGCCGGACCTGCGGGCAACGCAATGCGGCTGCGTACTTGCTGGCCGTCGCTACTTTCTATTGAAATATCAAGGGTTAACGCCCACGGCATGGCATTTTGGAGGCGAATACTCAACGCCCCCGCATCCGACCAATTCCACGCACCAGCGGCAGGCGTCAAACGAATACGAGGCGCTGCGTCGGGTAAAAAGGTGAAACGGCGCACGGCTTCACCTGTGGCCGTTTGTTCGAGCGTATCCGCGCGCGTGACCTGTTCAGCCGACACCGTGACGGCACTGGCGGGCTGCGTAAATGTCATGAGCGGCAGCACATCAGCCACCGCACCCGATGCAAAACCACACCCCAACCACAGCATCCACGCACGCGCGCTGTTTTTCATCACGCCAATCTCCAATGGTTATCCCAAAATGCGGCAGGTACATTCAGCCACTGGCTTGTGACGCTTGAGCCTCGGCAATCAAACAACTGGCAACGCCCTTGCCCCGAACTCACCACAAAGCCTTCCGCACAGGCCGCCACGCCTGCGCAATCGGCGAAAGTCACTTCATGGCGCAATTCGCCGCTGTCTAACTTCCAGATAAAAAAGCGATTTCCGCGCGGTGCGGTAATGGCCAATAACCGCTGTTCACTGTGAATGGCAAGGCTGGCGGTGTATTGATTCATAGCGCGCCGTTGGGCGTCTTCAAGGGGAAACGCTTGCAATACTTGACCGGGGCGTTTGATGGCAACCAATGGCACGGCATCGGAGGAGTCGCCTTCATATTGTTGCCCGCTAACAATGGTGCCATCACGCGCTACCGCCAGATGACGAATACTGTTCATCTGTTCCGGCAAGGTTTCTTTACTGAGCAGTTCACCGCTGCGATGCACCAGCACCAAGCTGGGTTCCATCGCGTCTAAATTCATGTTGGTGCGGCTATCGGCTTCGGTACGAATGCCGCCATTAGCCACCACCAACGATTCCCCGTCCGGCATCCACAATAATTGATGCGGCCCTACGCCATGCGTCGAATGTTCGCCCACGCGCTCTAAGCGCCCGTTACTCCAACGCCATACGCCAAGCACGCCGCGCCCCGGTTGTTGGGTGTCGTTTTCGGTGCTGTAGAGCCATTCTCCGCTGCGATGAAAAACAGCATGTCCTTGAAAATGCCGGTGTTCTGGCGTGGTAACGGTTTGCAACAAACGGCCATCGCGGGTGTCCACCAGGTAACTTTCTCGCCCCGGTCTGCGCCCGACAAACAACGCCAATGGCAACCCCGGATGCACGCACACATCATGGCAACGCGCAGGCACACGGGTAACAAATTGCGGCACGCCGTCCAAACGGTGGCCGGTGGCGTAGTGGTTGCCGTTGCTGTCGTTGCGTGCAGAAAGCAGTAACGGCGCATTGCCTGTTGCATGGCTGACCGTCCAGCCACCCAGCACGGCGGCGCTGAGTAGCGTGCCGCCGAGGGCAAGAAAAGTTCGTCGCTGCATCGTTGTTAATCACCGTCGTGGGCGTTGAAACCCACCGCAATGCCTAACGCTTTCGCCACTTCAACCCCTTGCAGCCGATACAGTTGGTCAAGGGTGCTGTAGAGCTGGTCGAGGCTGGCGCGTCCGGCTTCATCGGCCAGCAAGCTGCTCAACGGCGCGCCCATCGCCGCCAATCGCTGACGAATTTCGGTGTAAGCACCATCAACCCGCGTGACCAAATCAGCCTGTTCTTTGCCCAAAAGCTGGCGCAAACCCTGATTATCCACACCGCGCCACACGGCTTCGGAGCTGGCCACACCAGCAGCCAACAGGGTTAAAGAAGCATCACTGCGCCATGCTTCAGCTTGATAAGGCTGTGGTGTTTTTCCACGCGCCAACGGCGTGCCTAGTTTTTTCTTCAACCCTTCCAAGGCGCTGACCTGCACGCGCAGGATGTCCGCAATGGCTTCGCGGGCTTCGGGGTAACGCTCGTTCGGGAACTTACGCAGCTTGGCCGCTGCACCTTGTTCACCCACCCAACCAGCCAACACTTTGGCAGACAGCGTTTGCTGATAACTGCCCACGCTCATTAAAAGCGGGCAATAACGCAATTTTTGTTCGAGGTTTTCGAGGTCGAGTGTTTTGTCAAAAAGTAGGTATTCATAGGCTGTTAAACCCTGTACCACCACGCTGGCTTTTTCCAAATCGGCTTGGCGAATCTGAGGGTTAGCGTCTACAAATTCATTCACTTGACGCGCAACTAAATCTTTTTTATCCGGCCAAAATTGCACCTGCCACGCTAAATTTCCCTCGGCTAACGGCCCAATAGCCAACGGTTGCAACGCCGCCCATGCTTTATGCGCCGCCACATATTGCTGACGTGCCGCCGCTAATGGCTGCTCACCCGAACAGAATGCCCGCGCGCTGTTCGCTAACTCACGATTACTGTCTGTCCAGCGTGTGTAGGCAGGCAGAAACACACCCTCAGCGAGGGCGGAGCTGGTGGCCGTGAATGGCTCAATGGTGACTTTTGGCGGTTCATTTTTTGAACAACCCATCAACACCGCTGCCGTTAATAGCGGCAAAGAAAACAACACTGGACGCAGCATCAGGTTAATCCTTAAAGCGAATTGAGGAAGGCCAGCAATGCAGCACGCTCATTGGCGTTAAAGGCCAGCACCGCATTTTTTGCGGATTCTGCCTCGCCACCGTGCCAGAGCACAGCCTCCATAAGATTGCGGGCGCGGCCATCATGCAAGAAGCGAGTGTGCCCGTTGACCGTTTCAGTCATGCCAATGCCCCAAAGTGGCGGCGTGCGCCATTCGCGGCCCGTGGCCTGAAACTCGGGGCGATTGTCCGCCAGTCCGTCGCCCATGTCATGCAATAGCAAATCGGTGTAGGGATGGATTTTTTGATTAGCCAATTCTGGTTCAGCCGCATTGGCATCGGTGGTGAAAGTTGGCGTATGGCATGACTGGCAGCCTGCTTGATGAAAAAGCCCTTTCCCTTCCAAGACTTGCGGGTTATTTACTTCGCGTCGTGCCGGTACCGCCAAGTTACGCGAGTAGAACAACACTTGCGCCAGAATCACATCGCTGACTTCCGGTGTGCCGCCGGTCGGGGCAGCGAGGCAAGCGGTTTGTGCAGCGGTGCAATTACTGCCGGGTACCAAGCGACTAGAAAGCCCCATGTCCCCCAAGAAAGCTTCTGCGTTTTGCTGATTCAAACCCGGCTGACCGGCTTTCCAACCAAAACGCCCCAATTTTGTGCTTTGGCTGGCACGGTCCCACACATAATTGGGGCGGCCTGAAATACCATTTTTGTCGCGGTCATCAGGGTCGGCGTTGGTGAGAATGGCTTGCTCTGGAATGGCTTCCAGCAAACCTAAACCAATCATCGGCGGCGCAACGCGCAGAGAAAATAGCGTGTCTGGATGCAGCGCACCGTAATGGGTTTCCACCACATTGAGGTGCGGACGCTGTAACTCAACCTGACTACCGTCGCGGAAACTGATTTTTTCCGCGCTGTACGTCACTTTAATTTGCGCTTCAGGCAGCACGCCGGGGATGCCCATATCTTGCAACTGCCCGCCGTACACCGGCTCAGGAATAACACCATGCTGACGAATATCGTCTTCTTGGCCGGGTTTTGCAGGAATCGAAACACGCACCAAACTGGTGATGGCGTTATCGCCCAAACTGCCCGGCGGTTGACCGCGCCCATCTTTAACGTGGCAGTTTTGACAGGCATTCGTGTTGAACAGCGGGCCTAAACCATCACGCGCCTCGGTTGAAGACGGCGCAATTACCCACGGGTTACGGAAAAAGCTATTGCCCACGCCAAAATCCAAACGCCGCAGCGGTGACAAATTACCCGATGGCTGCGAGAACGCATTTGGGTCAAATTTGTGGACAGTTGCCGTGCCACCGGAGAGCGCTTCATCGGGTTCGGCAGCGGTGAAATGCGGTTTATCTTTACACCCAAACAGAGCAATGAAGCTGGCGCTTAACATCAACGCCGCAAGCGGACGCAAGGAAAAGGGTTTGGCCATGAGAAAAATACCCTAAAGAAAGGTCAAAACATGGCGTTAGTTTAGCAGCACTTCCATTTCTTTTGAGATTGTTTTTCATTTGAAGAAAAGGCAGCTTTTGACCCGCATCAACAACAGACCAAAAAAATAAGCCGCAAAAACAAACGCCCTTCCTACGAAGGGCGCTGCTTACATCACTCGACAAACGCGCTGATTAGTACGCTTTGCCGGTTTTGTACAGGTTTTCATAACAGAAGTTAGTGGCGTCAATAAAGCCTTCCGCGCCACCGCAGTCGAAACGCTTGCCTTTGAATTTATAGGCTAATACGCACCCTTCTTGCGCTTGGCGCATCAGAGCGTCAGTGATTTGAATCTCGCCGCCTTTGCCGGGTGGCGTTTGTTCGATGATGTCAAAAATATCGGGCGTCAGGATGTAACGACCAATAATGGCAAGGTTAGACGGCGCATCTTCGGGCTTGGGTTTTTCCACCATGTTATGAACGCGGAAGATGTCTTCACGAATCATCTCGCCCGAAATAACGCCGTATTTGTTGGTTTCTTCGCGCGGCACTTCTTGAATCGCCACGATGGAGCAACGGAATTGCTTATACAGCTTCACCATTTGCGCCAGAACTGCATCGCCTTCAAGGTTCAGGCACAAGTCATCTGCCAGCACAACGGCGAAAGGCTCATCACCAATCAGCGGGCGACCCGTCAAAATCGCGTGCCCCAAGCCTTTCATTTGTAACTGGCGGGTGTAGGAAAACGTACACTCGTCCAGCAAGCGACGAATACCAACCAGATATTTTTCTTTGTCGGTATCGCGAATTTGTTGCTCCAATTCGTAGCTGATGTCGAAATGGTCTTCGATAGCACGCTTGCCACGACCCGTTACAACCGCAATTTCACTCAGCCCAGCACTCAACGCCTCTTCAACCGCGTACTGAATCAGCGGCTTGTTGACGATAGGCAGCATTTCTTTGGGCATCGCTTTGGTAGCAGGCAGGAAGCGAGTACCGTAGCCAGCAGCTGGGAAGAGACACTTTTTAATCATGGGAAAATCCTGATGTTCAGGGAATGGCACTATGCCACGCGGAGTCTAATCAGCTAGAGAACGGCTTACAACGTACAGAAATGCGTCTGTGTTAAGGGCTCGGCGCAAGCTGTGCGATGATTCACGGGTCGAATAAACCATTTTCGTTTGGGTCGAGGTTTCTTTTTTCATGTTAGCGGCTACCTCGCGTCGTTCTGACGCTATTTATTGGTTCATTTCTTGGCTTGCGCTGTCGTTACACCTGAGCCGTTTTTTTGATTTGGCAGGCTTTTCATGGTTACTGCTGTATCAAATAGTCTTGATTAGTAGCTACGGTTTTTTATTCCTGATACCAGCTTGGTTGCTTTTTAATGCGTCAAAGCAGTTTTCGGAAAAAGCGAGCTTTATTACCAGTATTGTCGCGGTCTCTGCTACGCAATTGGCATTGTACGGTGACTATTTACTGTGGCAGTTATATGGCTTTCACTTAAATGGCTTTGTGTGGAATATTATTACTACACCTGGCGGTGTAGCTGCATTAGGCGCTTCAGCATCAACGGAACGTGATTTCGCTTTTATTGCAATAGGTTGGACTGTATTGCAATTTGTGTTTCGTGTGGTAGCGTGGTTTTGCTCTCATATTAGAAACTTTCCGAAACCGCCTCGATTGGCATGGATTATTCCTGTTTTCTTCATAGCTACCCTCGGCGAACGCTTATCGTATGGACTGAGCCATTTTTATGGTTATAGCCCTTTATTAGAAAGCGCGCAGCGTGTTCCTTTTTATCAACCGCTGACGTTACGAGGCACTTTAGAAAAAATGGGCTTCGAACGCCCGCAGCGTTTAGAAGTTGCAGGCGCTGAATTAAAAGGCACACTACGTTATCCGCAAAAACCCTTATCTGTAGAAACGCCGCAAAAACCATTAAATATTGTATGGTTAGTCTCCGAGTCATGGCGTGCTGATACGTTAAACGAACGTGTTATGCCACAAATGACGCAGTTTGCAGCGCGCTCGCAACAATTCAACAACCACTTTTCAGGCGGAAATGGCACGCGAATTGGTATGTTTAGCCAGTTTTATGGATTGCCTGCTAGTTTATGGTTCCAAGTATTAGACGCGCGTATCGGCAGCCCTTTAATTGACGTTTTGCAAAAGCAAGATTACCAAATGAAGCTGTTCACGAGTGCGCGCTTTAGTTATCCAGAGTTTGATAAAACCATTTTCGTTAACGTACCCGCAGACAAGCTCGTCTCTGATGATGAAGGCGAAACGTGGAAACGAGACCGGCGCAATGTTGAACGCTTGATGGATTTTATTGATAAAAGAGACCCTAATAAGCCCTTCATGACGTTTATGTTTTTCGAGTCACCTCACGCTAACTATAATTTCCCACCCGAATCTATTATCGAACCTGATTATTTGCCTGACTTTAGTTATGCGAGTATGGATTTGAATCGTGATATTCGTAAGATTCATAATAGATACCTGAACGCGGTTCATCATTTAGATAGTCAAATGTCTCGTGTCACGCGCTATTTGGAAGAAAAAGGACTATTAGAAAACACAATTGTTATCATTACGGGTGATCACGGCGAAGAGTTCATGGAAAAGGGTCGTTGGGGGCATAACTCAACCTTTGTTGACGAACAAATTCGCGTGCCGATGGTTATGTGGATTCCGGGACAGGGCGCACATCAAGAGCAATTACGCACTAGCCACGCCGATGTTTTACCTACCCTTTTACCGTTGTTGGGTGTGAAAAATACGGCGGCTGATTATTCAATCGGGCGTAGTTTATTAGAGCCTAAATCTGACCGCTTGCTATTAGCAGGTGATTGGGACCGTTTGACGTTTTTGGGTGAAAAATACAAAGTAGTTTTACCATTTAGTAGTAATAGCTTTGTAAGTACGCAAATTTTCCAAGCCAATGACGAAACGGTAGAAAGTAAGTCGGAAGCTTTACAACAGAGTTTGCCGCGCGTTCAAGCAGAGATGGCCGATTTGCGGCGATTTATGGCGCATTGATTCTTAAAATCCCCCCACGAGGTCACTCATGGGGGGAATTTTTTACGCAGGCAGTAAGCGTTTTAGGTTCTGTTTGAACTCTTTTTCTTTCTTACTGCTGGGCTTGAAGCCTTTGTTTTTCATGCCGTCACTAATAGCCGCATGTAACGCCGCTTTATCCGCAGCGGAGCCGGTATTCACCATCTGCTCAATCGCCGTTTCAATCCGCTGCATGATTTTTCCGTGCTCAATATGGTTCGGTTCGCACTTAACAGGTAAGTTTTCAAAAGCTTTTCGCATATCCAGCACCAGCAAACCTTGCTCGCTGGCGTTGGCGCGGGCGCTGCTTTACTGTAATGCCGCATTCAATTCAGACGCGCGCTTTTGTAAGGCTTTTTCTTCTTTTTCGTCGGGAAGAAAACGACCAAAGCCAATCGCTGTTTTGGCACCCGCGCCCAACCAATCTAACGCACTTTCCAGCGCACTCCAGACACTCTCAAGCTCCAGTGCAGCGTCTGCGTTGCGCGGTAAGATGATGAATTGCAAGCTTAAATTGCGCGCTACCAAATACTGCACCGGAATGGGCGAGTGCCAATCGCCGGGCTGTGCTTCTGCCGCCAACGGCTTAGAGCCGCCTTTGGCATACCATTGCCCCATGTGTGG
>CAZBNX010000030.1:0-3180 GCA_964493255.1 uncultured Pseudomonas sp. | reverse complement strand
CTTCTGCCGCCAACGGCTTAGAGCCGCCTTTGGCATACCATTGCCCCATGTGTGGTGTCATCACTTCAACGTGCAAATCGCACGGCGCAACCGGCAGCGCATCCATAAAAATGAATTGCCCGCAATGCTCGGCGACATCGCCTTTCTCTTCCGTACCAAACCAGCGTTTCAGCAATGCGCCTTTGTCGCTGCCCTCATAGGCGGTTTCTACCAACGCCCGCACCAAGCCCTTAACGGCACTTCCCGGCAGATAAGGCATACCTAACGTGGGGTGCCACAGAAAGCCATTTTCTAGCGGATGCGCGTTGCCTAACCCTGTAACAAATTGGCTTTCGGTACGGAAAACACGCGCTTGGCCCTTGCGGTGTGTTGCCAGCAAACGCAGGTGTAACGCATTGTCTTTTAAGCGAGAATTGCCGCCGATGTTCTTACGCGCACAATCTTTCAACCATTCGCCGCGCGCTGTTTCATCGACTTTTTCCCAACTGATGTCATAGCCGCTGTAATAGCGTTCAAACCACAATCCCAGATTCATGTCGGGGCGGGCTTTGCTAGGCGCATTCAATCCACGATAGAGAGGAGAAGGCATCCTGATTACTCCGTTTTCAGCAAGGCATTAGCGAATTTTTTGACCCATTCCAACAGCGCCAATGCTTCGTTTTGTGCCGCCATGTACTGAAACATATCGCCGCTGGTGATGCCGCTCAGTACATCGCCGGGTGTTTCAAAAATACGCCCTGCACTTTTTTCGTCGCATAGCCAGCGGCTTACCAACAAATACAGTTGCTCGTGGCTGCTGCCTTTATCTTTCATGCGATAAAACGCCAATGCTTGCCCCAAGCCATTCATGCGAATCAGTGCAGGCAGCGCAGAAACGTGGCTCCGCAGCTCTTTTTGGCGTTCGCTAGATTGCGCCGTAAATTCGGTGATGCGCTCTAACGCAAACTGTGCGCGCTCTTGTTCCATCATGCGTGGCATGGTTTTGACGGCAGGCTTCTTATTCACAGAGACGTTATTTTGCGTTTTGTTGAGAGTTTGTTTGCTCATGTTGCCGCTCCTTATGCGTTGCCGACGTTGATACCAACACGGCACCAACCCATACCCGTGGTTTCGTTGCCACCGATTTGCAACCAGTTGCCACCCGCTGGGAATAAGGTTGCGAAACGCTCAAGCACGGCATCGGCGTTGTTCAGTTCGCTTTTGGCACGACGGGCGCGCGTGGCAGTCAAAGGGAGGTAGAGCACGCTTTCAGGCGGCAGGCTTTCTTCGTACCACAGCGCGCCGTTTTTGACGGTTTTGCTTTCAGCATCAATCGCAATATGTGCGTTCACGGATGTAGCGTTTTTGGCGATGAAGCTAAACACGTCATCCGCGACAATCACGAGACGCTGTGACAGTTCTTCTTCGGTCAGTGAACCATGCGACAAAGACGCAAGCTGTTTGGCTAATTTATCAATGAAAACATCCGTGGTTTGCGTGAAACGGAACTCTTCTAAAAACAAATCGCTTTGACCGCTTTTGGTATTGCCTAACGCTTGCGTGGCATCTAAATCAAACGTGGGCAGCGTGATTTCCGCCAAAAACGGCTGTTGTAAGCGTGCTGCATCACGGAAGAAACGGCGCAGCACGCCGGGGCACGTCACCCATTTGAAGCTGGTTTGCAGTGAACGCACTGGCATCAGCAATACGCGCGCATCCCCCACCAACAACGCACCGGCGTGGCTGCTCTCGGCACCGCCGGAAACGTCGCTATGGTCTGAGCCAAACAGGTCGATGGTGTCTTGGGCGTCAAAATTTTGGTGAAACGCATGGGCACGCAGCGCACCTTTCACCGATGAGCCATACACACAAGGAAAGCCGTTATGCACTTCGCGCTGAATCGGCAAATCAATACCGGCAACCGATTGGCCCGCACCAGCGTGCAACGGAGTTTCAGTGGTCAGCAACAGCAGCGCGTTTTTGTTCGTCATGGTTATTTTCCTTAAAAATAAAAAAGTTAGATTTTTCCGAGCAACCATTGGCCACGGCCAAAAGCAGCTTCATCGCCCGTGGTGCAGCCGTGTAATGCGCTCAAACTGTCGGGATTGCCGTCCAGCGATTCAACAAATAAGGCGCTGCCTGCGGGTAACAAACTGTGTACCGGACGCGATTGGTGAAGCGCCATATCCCAGCCACCTTCGCGCAAAATGCGCCCGCACACGGCTGCCCAAATGCGTAATTTCACGCCATTTAATTCGCCATCCCATGCTGTGATGCCGTCCACGTTCACCGGCTGAAAACCGGCGGGAATACCCGCTGGCAAATCGGGCGCGCAAGGCGTTGGTGTCAGGCTGTACAACACAGCGGCGGCTGTTTTGCCGAGTTTTGGCGCTTTCGCCCACGGATTAGGCTCACGCGATGTACTCAATGCCGCTTGACGCCCTTCACCGCCTAAACGAATAACCTGCTGTGCTGGCAGCGCGGCCTGTTCGGGAACGCCGTCTAAAATGAGCTCGACGCCCACGCGCTCGCGCAAACGTATGTGGCTGGTTTGATACAGCAACCCTTGGCGAACGGCGCGAGTCGCATTATCACGGCCAATCCCTAAGCGGCGTTCGTTGTCAAAAAGGTCTTTCTTTTCAACAACATCATCAGCCTGTGGCGCTTTACCGGCTAAGACGTCTTCTAAACCGCGTTGTGTCAGCCAGCAATCGGAGGCGGGTTTCGAGCCTGCCAAATCCGTTAAACCACTGACGCTTTTAGGGAAGGTTGGTAAATACACCTTGCCCAAATCGCACTGCACCGGATTGCTACGCGCCCAAGAAAGCAAGAAATAGCGTTTCTGCTGGTCGGCTTGTTCTTTCACCATTAACGTCGCAGGCGCGGGATAAAGACGCTGTTTTTTCTGCGCGTTTTTTTCGTCTTCCAAATACAAATACGGCCCTTGGCAGCGCAATGGCCCCAAATCATCACCCTTGCCAATCAGCGCGTGCAGTTCGGGCAGCGCATCAAATTGCTGCCAACGGGTGCCATGTTGCGTATGCCACGCATCACCCAGCGCCGTGCGGACAGCACCCAATAACGTGCGAACGGGGGGCGGAAATACGCTGCCCACTTCGCCCGCACCGATACTTTCTAGCGGGCGCGCTTCACGGAAAAACCAAGTATCAAACGGCTCGAAACGACAAATTAGCGCGCTCA
>CAZBNX010000029.1:0-15005 GCA_964493255.1 uncultured Pseudomonas sp. | reverse complement strand
ATCATTGTTTTCATTCTAGTAACGACACGATGTAGGGCGTTGACGCAGCGCAGCACGGCAGAGAGTAGCAGCAAATTGTAGTGTTTTTGCTGAAGCAAAACTTAACTGCGTCATGTTTTTGACGTCAAAATATTATTGTAAATGCCGCTTAACTGACGTATATCAATGTTTGTAGACCAATCAGTCTGTTTGACTGTAGCAAACAGGAAGCATTATTGATAAATGTTGACAGAGTAAGTCGATAGGAAAAGCAAGGTGCTGCCATGATGAACGAGAAACTGATTTTGCTGAGTGTGATTGCCGGATGGGGAGGCAGTATTGGTTTGTCTGCGTGGTTGGGGATGCAGCGTGGTTTACCTGTCTTGGGTACGCTGTTGGGCGTGTTGTTAGGCCCTTTGGGTGTGGTGGCAACACTCATGCAGCATGATCGTCTGCATGTGCGCTGCCGGATTTGTGGCGAGAAAATTCCTAAGGGAATCCACTATTGCTCACACTGCCACCGTGAGCTGACGCAAGACCTCGTAGAAACCTGCTAAAAAACAGTTTTCAACGCCGTCCCGTTTTTGGGCGAAACGCACAGTAGCCCGGGCGCGGCCCCACTTGCGGATGATTCCGGCAAGTATCGGGGCGATTGGCGTACACCGTACACAAGCGCGTTTTACGGTCCAAATACAGGCAGTCTCCGCTGGAATGCTGTTCTAACGTGAAGATGCTGTGCTTCTGGTTAAAATGCCCCACAATCCCTTCTTTCATTAACCGCTTGGCAATCTGCCGCGCCGGTTCCTCTGTTGCTTCAAACTCATCGACCACGCCTAAGCGCACCAAATCCGCCACGCGCACTTCGACCGGCATACTGCAACACGTTGCCTGACAGTCGCGGCACAAGCTATTTCCTGAATAACGAATCCATGTTTCCGTGCGGTTTGGGTCCGCGCCGGTGATGAGGTGCATCCGAGAAGTCATGATAAAACCCTGTTTTCGTGTCATTACGGGGGCATGATGATAAGAAGCGCGCTAGAGCGGTGCAGCAACTTTCCGGCGGCGCGTTAGAATGCGGGCGTCTAAATCCATCCTTGGAGCCGTCCATGTCCCGCGTGACCCTCAGCCGCTATCTGATTGAAGAGACTCGCAACAACCATACGCCCGCTGATTTGCGCTTCCTGATTGAAGTGGTGGCGCGTGCGTGCAAGGCCATTAGCCACCAAGTATCGAAAGGCGCATTGGGCGGTGTGTTGGGCAGTGCCGAAAGCGAAAACGTACAAGGCGAAGTGCAAAAGAAACTGGACGTGCTGTCTAACGAAATCCTGTTGGAAGCCAACGAATGGGGCGGTCACTTGGCGGGCATGGCGTCCGAAGAAATGGACCACGCCTATCAAATCCCGGGGCATTACCCGAAGGGCGCTTATTTGCTGGTGTTCGACCCACTGGACGGTTCTTCTAACATTGATGTGAACGTGTCGGTGGGAACGATTTTCTCCGTGTTGCGTTGTCCTGATAACTGCGACAACGCCTGTGATTTGGGCGATGACGCCTTTTTGCAGCCCGGTACCACGCAAGTGGCGGCGGGTTATGCCATTTATGGCCCGCAAACCATGCTGGTTCTGACCTTGGGTTATGGCGTGAAAGGCTTCACCTTAGACCGTGAATTGGGCAGCTTTGTGCTCACCCACGAAAACATGCAAGTGCCTGAACAAACGGCAGAATTTGCTATCAATATGTCGAATCAGCGTCATTGGGAAGCGCCGGTTTCGCGTTATGTTGATGAACTGTTGGCAGGCAAAGAAGGCCCCTTGGGCAAAAATTACAACATGCGTTGGATTGCGTCGATGGTGGCGGATGTACACCGCATCCTGACGCGCGGCGGCGTGTTCATGTACCCACGCGACGCCCGCGAACCCGGTAAACCCGGCAAACTGCGTTTGCTCTATGAAGCTAACCCAATGTCAATGCTGATTGAGCAAGCGGGCGGTGCCTCTACCAACGGCCAGCAACGCATTTTAGATATTCAGCCTGAAAGCCTGCACCAGCGTGTGGCGGTGTTCTTGGGCTCTAAGGCAGAAGTCGAGCGCATTACGGCCTATCACGCCGACGCTGCACAATAATGATGCACGCCCATTCCTCTGTTGTGGGGGAATGGGCGTTTTTTAATGCTTTGTGTCCTTTTAATAAGATGTCCATCCCCTGCATGGAGTAGGTCGATGAAGTCAATAAACCTGTCCCTATTGAGCCGCTATGCGTTTTTTGCGGGTTGTGTGCTGTTTACGCTGTTTAGTTTGCCGTTTTTGAGCAGCTATTCGGGCCTCTGGTTACTGACACTCATCACCGCCGCGTTAAGCGTACTCGGTGTGGTGGATTTAATGCAGTTGCGTCATGCCGTGCGCCGCAATTACCCGATTTTGGGGCATTTACGCTACCTGTTTGAGTATATTCGCCCCGAAATTCGTCAATATCTCATCGAAGGGGATAACGACAAACTGCCCTTTTCACGCGCGCAACGCTCGTTGGTGTATGCCCGCGCCAAGAATGAAGGGGCCGATAAAGCATTCGGTACGCTGCGCGATGTCAGCGCCACAGGGTTTGAATTTATCGGCCATTCCATGCTCCCCGCTGACCACGTTGATGCGGCCAGCTTTCGCGTTGACATCGGTGGGCCGCATTGCCGCCAGCCGTATTCCGCCTCTATTTTTAATATCTCAGCGATGAGCTTTGGTTCGTTGAGTGCGAACGCGATTCGTGCGCTCAATCAAGGTGCGGCGCTGGGCGGTTTTGCCCACGATACCGGCGAAGGCAGCATCAGCCCGTATCACCGCGAATACCGAGGTGACCTCATTTGGGAATTGGGCAGCGGCTATTTTGGTTGTCGCACGGAAGAGGGGCGTTTTGACGCGCAACAATTTGCCCGCCAAGCCCGTGACCCACAAGTCAAGATGATTGAAATTAAGCTCAGTCAAGGCGCAAAACCCGGACACGGCGGCATTCTTCCCGCCGACAAAGTGACGCCAGAAATTGCCGCCACGCGCGGCGTTCCGCTTGGGCAAGCCTGTGTTTCTCCGGCGCGTCACAGCGAGTTTTCTAGTCCGGTTGAGTTGCTGCATTTTGTGGCTCGTTTGCGTGAGCTGTCGGATGGCAAGCCGGTGGGGTTTAAGTTGTGTATTGGCCACCCGTGGGAGTTTATGGCGATTGCCAAAGCCATGTTGAAAACGGGCATTCAGCCGGATTTTATTGTGGTTGATGGCGCGGAAGGTGGTACTGGCGCGGCACCGTTAGAGTTCACCGACCACATTGGGATGCCGCTGCGTGAAGGCTTGTTGTTTGTGCATAACACCTTGGTGGGCCTGAATCTGCGTGAGCACATTCGGTTAGGTGCCAGCGGAAAAATTGTTAGCGCCTTTGATATTGCGAGCGTTTTGGCGATTGGTGCCGATTGGGCCAATTCTGCGCGTGGTTTTATGTTTGCGATTGGCTGCATTCAGTCGCAATCCTGCCACACCAATAAATGCCCGACGGGTGTCGCCACTCAAGACCCGCTGCGGCAACGCGCCCTCGTGGTGCCGGATAAAGCGCAACGTGTGTACAGCTTTCACCGCAATACCTTGAAAGCCTTGGCTGAAATGTTAGCGGCGGCGGGCTTGCAGCACCCGGAGCAGTTAGAGCCGCGTCATTTGGCGCAGCGTATTTCGGCCAGTGAAATTAGTTTGTTTTCTCAGCAACACGTTTATCTCAAGCCGGGCGCTTTATTGGATGGCGATGTGGATAACGAGTTTTACAGACAAATGTGGAGAGCCGCGCAATCTGATACCTTTGCACCTGCACGCTTTTAAGTAATTGCCGGTTTTTTAAGGTTTTTCGATGCTAACCCTGTTTCCTGAAATTAAACCCTATGCGCGTCATGCGTTGGCAGTTGATGTCACGCATACCCTGTATGTGGATGAAAGTGGTAATCCCGACGGATTACCGGTCTTGTTTGTTCATGGCGGGCCGGGTGCGGGTTGCGATGCGAACAGTCGTCGCTGGTTTGACCCCGCGCGTTATCGCATCGTGACCTTCGACCAGCGCGGTTGTGGTCGTTCAGCGCCTCACGCCAGCTTGCGGCATAACACCACATGGGATCTTGTCGCCGATATGGAGCGTATCCGTGAAGCCTTAGGCATCCAGCAATGGATGTTATTTGGCGGTTCGTGGGGTTCTACGTTATCGCTGGTATACGCGCAGACATTTCCCGAGCGGGTGCTGGCGCTGGTGTTGCGCGGCATTTTTCTATGCAGACAACAGGATGTGCATTGGTTTTATCAGGAAGGGGCCAGCCGTATTTTTCCCGATTACTGGGAAGAATACCTTGCGCCTATTCCTGCGGATGAACGCGGCGATTTAGTGCGTGCGTTTCATCGTCGATTAACGGGCGCTGACCCGATTGCTCAAATTCATGCCGCGCGTGCGTGGTCGATTTGGGAGGGGCGCACCGCTACGTTGCAACCAAATCAAGCGGTATTAGCGCGCTTTTCGGATTCGCACCGTGCGTTATCTATTGCGCGTATTGAGTGCCATTACTTTATTAATAGCGCCTTTCTAGATGATGACCAAATCCTGCGTGATATGCACAGAATCGCGCATATTCCCGCCATTATCGTGCATGGTCGTTATGATATGGTGTGTCCACCTGATAATGCGTGGATGTTACACGCCGCATGGCCTGCCAGCGAATTACAATTAATTGGTGGTGCAGGCCATGCAGCCAGCGAGCCTCTTATGATGAATGCTTTATTAGAGGCCACTGAGCGCATGGCACAGCGTTTGTCGTCTTAACGGCGCGTTTCTTCGACCCAGAACGCCGTCGCGCCCGCGACGGCTGCTGGCATGATGAGCAAATTCAGCCCGGGAATGAGCATTGCGCCGTAGGTGGTGGCACCAAAGCCAAGCGTTTGCCAGCGGCGTGCGGTCAGCCAGCGCATCATGTCATCCCAGCTTAGTTTGTGGTTATCCGCTGGGTAATCAACGTATTGCACCGCCATCATCCACACACCAAATATCAACCATAGCGGCGCGGCGAATAAATTTAAGCCGGGTACCCATGAAATAACCAACAATATAATTAAACGCGGTAATAAATACGCCAATTTCCTTAATTCACGGCTGACGGTGCGCGGCACAAGCGCCACTAATTCAGCCCATTCAAAAGGCGGCGCGGCATCGTAGCCGCGTAATACGGTTTCTACTTTTTCGGCTAAAAAGCCATTAAAAGGCGCTGCAATGATATTAGCCACTAACGTGAAACTGAAAAACATCATGAGCAATACGAGTGCTACAAAGAGCGGCCATAATAAATATTCTAATACGCTCAACCAATTAGGCAGGCTGGGCATCAGTGCAGTAACCCAACCGGAAAATTCACCGACGGCCACATACATTAAGCCCGAAAATAATAATAAATTGACCAGAAGAGGTAATACTACAAATTGCCGTAAACCCGGACGCATAATCAGCCGTAAGCCAGTCAATAAATAACCGGGGCCTGCTAACACAGAAAAAGACATGGGTGCAGCTCCATTGAAAACACGGAGCGCACCTTAGCACGTCTGGGATTAGGCGTTGCGGGTCAGCGGTGGCGTGGCGAAATGCACACCGGCCAGCCCAGTTTTTTGCAGCGCACGAATGTTGGCGTGGTCGCTGCCGTCGGGGGTGGCCAATACGCTGCGGTAATGCTCGCCGAAGGCCAGCAGCGTTTCTTCATCGCTGAAGCCTTCTAACAGCGCCAAACCCAGCAATTTGCACGAGCCTTCATTTTGGCCAGCGGCGCTTTCGGTTGTGCCGTTGCTGAAGGCTTGCGGCTGATAGCGGTAATGTTCAGCGATAAAGGCCAAGGTTTCAGCAAACAGAAACGTATCTTGGCGCAAGGCGGTGCGAAAATTCGCAAGTGCGGTCATGGTTTTTCTCAGGGGTTAAAATTTAGTCACGATGGCCGGTGAGCGTAATAGACACCGACTCCGCAAACCGTAGCGCGTGTGGCTTATCCACTTCGACCTCGGCATAGCGCACCTGCGGATGAACCATGACCAAATCGAGGATTTCTTGGGTTAAGCGTTCCAGCAGCGCGAAACGATTTTCCTCAACGTGACGAATAATCGCTTTGGTGATGGTGCGGTAATTCAAGGCGTGCTCGATGTCGTTACCTTGAACGGCTTCCTGTGCGGGATACAGAATCGTTAAGTTAATCAAAACATCTTGTTTATTAAGAATTTCTTCTTCTTTGATGCCGATGAATGTCCGCAGTTGCAGGTCTTTGACGCGGATGCGCGCCATGCCGGGTTCAAGGCGCTGCATCAGCGGGCGCGTCCAATAAGTTGCAAAAATTCTTGCCGCGTGTTCACCGACTCACGGAAAGCGCCCAGCATGACGGAAGAGGTCATGATGGAATTTTGCTTTTCTACGCCGCGCATCATCATGCACATGTGTTGCGCTTCAATCACGACGGCCACGCCTTTTGCGTTCGTAACCTGTTGAATCGCTTCGGCAATTTGGCGTGTCAGGTTTTCTTGAATCTGCAAGCGACGGGCGAACATATCCACGATACGCGCCACTTTCGACAGCCCCAACACCTGCCCCGTCGGGATGTAAGCCACATGCGCTTTGCCAATAAACGGCAAAATATGGTGCTCGCAGAGAGAATAAAGCTCGATGTCACGCACAATCACCATTTCGTCATTGTCAGAGGCGAACAGCGCGCCATTGACCAGCTCGTCTAGGGATTGCGTGTAGCCTCGGCAAAGGTACTGCATGGCTTTGGCGGCGCGTTTCGGCGTATCCAGCAGCCCTTCGCGCTCGGGGTTTTCACCGAGGCCGAGCAGAATTTCACGGTAATTTTGCGTGAGTTTGAGTAGCGGTTCGCTCATGTTGGTTCCTTGTGGGTCGCGCGTCATTTGACGTGCCGACCACCGTTGACGCACAGACGAGTGCCCGTGACGTAGGGATTATCCAGAAGATAGCGCAGGCTTTGGTAGACCACATCGGGCCCCGGTTCAATGCCTAACGCTGATTTAGCCAGCGTTTTGCTGCGGTACGTTTCATCATCATGGGGGTGAAACATGACCAACGCCGGTGCCACTGTGTTCACTTTAATGCGCGGCGCGAATTGTGCCGCAAACGATAACGTCATGCTTTCCAAGCCCGCTTTGCTGGCGCAATACGCGACGCGGCGCGGGCTGCCATGTAATACAGTATCATCACTGAGGTGAATAATGTCTGCTGGCGTAGAGCGTTCTAACAGTTCACGACACTGCGTATTAATCAGGTACGGAGCCAACATGTGTACGTTGACCATCTGCGCTAAGGTGTCCGCTTCATGGCCGGGTTGGTCAGGAAGCCAATCAGAGGCGTTGTGAATAATGGCGCGAAGGCTGTCCGTATGTTGTTGTAATTCCTCAAGAAATGCCTTGATTCCGGCTTCATGAGAAAAATCCGCGCGCAAGGCAATGGCACCGCGTGCGCGCAAGTCGTTAATTTCGGGGCGTTCGGTGCGATAAGTCACGATGAGCGCATGGCCTTCATCTAAAAAACGATGCGCGCAATACAACCCAACACGCCGACCTGCGCCGGTGAGAAGAATGGGGGCAGAGGCAGTCATTTGAGGCTCGTTGTGATAATGAGGCGGTTCAGTCGATGAAAACCGTCGGGTACCTGACAAGTGCTTGAACGGCACACCGACTGCACCGGCGGCAACCGTATACCAAAAGCCATTTCTTGTACAATATCGAGCGGGTATTTTTGCTTTTTTGCGTTTTGTGACGAGAAAATCGGTCTTTCTGGTGCTTTTCTGTAAAAAAATCGCTTCAAATCAACAAAAGTGAGAGCGTCAAAAAAATATCCTGTATAAGATTTGTATAATTTATGACCTGTACCCTGCTGCGGTACAATCAGCATATAAATCGCTTTCCTGACGTTGTATTTATGCAAAAAATAACTACGCCTGCTACACATGAAGAGCTTTATCCCATCCGTGAAGTGTCGCGTTTAACGGGGGTCAACCCGGTGACGTTGCGCGCATGGGAGCGGCGTTATGGATTTATTCAGCCCACACGCACAGAAAGCGGGCACCGTTTGTATTCGCTGGCTGATATTGAGGTCGTGCGTAATATACAAACGTGGATTGGGCGCGGTGTTTCCGTCAGTAAAGTGGGTGGGTTATTAGCACGCAATGCGGTGCCTGCACCTGATATAGAAAATAAAATAACAGAAAATAACCCGCGCGAAATATGGCAAGCCCGCTTGCAAGAAGCCATTCAACGATTTGATTCAGTGACGCTAGAGATACTCTTTGGTCAATTAAATGCGTTATACACGCCGTTAGTCGTGATGCACGAGTTCTGCTTACCCTTATGGCGAGAGCGTTTATTACGGCGTGAGCAGTTTGGTCAAACAAGCGAGTGGTTATTTTGGGACACATTTTTGCGCGCTCGTTTATGGCAAAGATTCTCACTGGGACAATGGCCCGTTGATACAAAACGGCCTGCACTTATTGTTGCGGCGCTACCCAATGCTGCACAGGAATTAGAATTATTAACCTGTGCCTTGATGCTGCTGTCACCTATGTGGCAAATAATACCTTTAGCAGTAAATCAACCGCTTGATGAATTACCTTTTATCTGTGAGCGTCAATTGCCTGCCGCTGTTGTATTGTTTTCTGACGCGCCAACTGATGCAGAGTTATTACGTCATTTATTGCGTTTAAGTGTGGGTATTGGTTGTCCTTTGGCGCTGGCTGGGGAGGCGTCTGTATTTGCTGCCGAGCGTTTGGCTGGGTCGGTTATTGCGTGTTTAGGAAGTGATAGTCAGATGATGCTTACTCGATTACAACAGTTTTTACAGGGGCATTTAGATACGTAAATTAATTTATCCGAATGATTTTTATGTGTTTTTCTCTTAATGCTTGCAGGGTAGCGGTGTTAGGCTAGGCGCGCAGTACACGGTTGGCAGGCATTTTGCTTGTCACTGTGTTGACGCCCTTCGCACAGAACAAGGGCTATCATAAAAGCATTAGGAGAACCGGCGTGCAGTGGTTCATACAGCAAAAAATTGGTTTTAAATTAATTAGTGGTTTCTTGTTGATTTCGTTAATTGGCGCAATTATCGGAATTATGGGCATTTCTAAAGCAGATACATTGAATGAATTAGCCAGTGTAATGTACGAGCGTGAAGTGAATGGTATCCGTCATTCGGGGGAAGCTAATTTACAAGTAACGCGCTTTGGTCGTGCGTTGCGTAATGCAGTGATGACAGACTCTCCAGAGCAGCGAAAAACGTATCTAGATGATATGGCTGACCGCTTAAAGCGTATTCGTAATGAATTAGATTGGGCAGCGAATACTTTTATTCGTCCAGAAGGAAAGGAGCTTGTTAAGCAAGCACAATTTGCAGTAAATGAATACGCCAGAATAGCCGATGAAGTGGTTTCGCACTTAAATGCAGGTAATACTAAAGCGGCTTCTGATCATTTATTAAATGTGGCGCAGCCTGCTTCTGCAAAGGCGGGCACTTTATTAGAGCAAATGGTTGAGCGTAAAGTTAAAAATGCGGCTGATTTAAATAACCAAACTGAGCAAGTGTACCGAGAAGTACACGGCTTCATGCTTGCTTTAACGACGATAGGCGTATTGTCGGGTATTATTATTGGCCTGTTATTAACACGCCATTTGGTACGGCAAATGGGTGGTGAGCCTGTTGCTGTGGCGCACGTTGCTACACGCATTGCCGCCGGTAATTTATCGGGGCGCATTGACACCACGAAGGCACAACCCGGCAGCGTTGTGTATGCCATGCAGTAAATGCAGCAGGCTTTGTCGGATATCGTGGCGCATGTGCGTGATAGCAGCGACAGCATTGCGACGGGCTCGCGTGAAATTGCCAGCGGTAATCAGGATTTATCCGCGCGTACCGAACAGCAAGCCGCTTCGTTGGAACAAACAGCCGCCAGCATGGAAGAGCTCACGGCCACCGTTCGGCAAAATGCGGACAACGCGCGTCAAGCCAGCACCTTGGCTAATGCGGCCTCTAAAACGGCTGACCAAGGGCGGCAAGTGATGGAGCACGTTGTCAGCACAATGCAGGGTATTTCTGACAGTTCGCAGCGTATTTCCAACATTATTAGCGTCATTGATTCAATTGCCTTTCAAACCAACATATTAGCTTTGAATGCGTCGGTGGAAGCGGCGCGCGCGGGTGAACAAGGACGCGGTTTTGCCGTGGTTGCCGACGAGGTGCGTAATTTGGCGGGGCGTTGTGCAGCTGCGGCGAATGAAGTCAAAACGCTGATTGAGGAATCGGTGAGCCGTGTTGGAACGGGCACGCAACAGGTGCAGCAAGCGGGCGAGATTATTGGTGGCGTGGTGTCTTCGGTGCGGCGTGTTACGGATATTGTGGACGAAATTTCATCCGCTTCGCAGGAACAGAGCGCCGGTATTGAGCAAGTAAATGCCGCCGTGACGCAAATGGAACAGGTGACGCAACAGAATGCGGCATTAGTGCAAGAGGCGTCTGCGGCGTCTGTTTCGTTGGCGGAACAAGCGCAAAAAATGCGTAGTTTGATGCAGGGTTTTCAACTAGGTTAATGATAAAACACCATGCGTTATAAAAGGCGCATGGTGTTTTATAAAGCGGGCATTATTGTTGACGTGCTAATTGTGCGCGTAAATTAGCAATTTCTTCTTCGAGTTCGCGGATTTTTGTATTGGCGTCAACCGTTTCGGTGACGTCTTTTTGAATGCCAATAAAATACATGATGCGGTCGGCGTCATTAAATACGGGTGTAATAGATAATTCATTCCAAAATACAGAACCATCTTTCCGATAATTACGCAGTATTTGCCGACATGGGCGCTGCTCTTTAATGGCGTGCCGAATAATATCTAACGCGCGTTGGTCACGGTCATCGGCCTGAAGAAAGCGGCAATCTTGATACAAAATATCTTCGCGGCTATACCCGGTCAGGCGTTCGAAGGCAGGGTTGACGTAAATCAGAATATTGTCATCCCCCTCTTGTTCAGCGACTACGATGCCATCGTTTGAGGCATCTACTACCAATTGCAGCAACTGGGCATTGATCATCGGTAAGTCCTAAGAGCTGTGTACGCACACAAAAAGAAGTGGGGTCGGATTCTAATCAATCGTCCCCTATTGTCTACCCGGGCGGCATAATACCCATTGACTTTACTCAGGATTTTTAAGGAATTAACCCCTATGTTAGAGCTGGCGATTGTTTCCGGTACCGTATATGGCGCGGCGGAAGAGGTGGCGCACCATTCAGAAGCGTTTTTGCAAGCGCACGGCATTCAAGCACGGCATTTTCCGCGTGCGACCTTGGCGCTTTTGTTAGAGCACAATCCTCAAGCCGTATTGGTGGTGACTTCTACCACCGGCATGGGTGAAGTGCCGTATGAATTACAAGCCTTATTGGATGAACTTGAGCAGCATCAACCAGAGTGGCGCGGGCGTCCGGTGGCGGTTATTGGTTTGGGTGATACCTGTTATGGCGAGCAATTTTGCGCTGCTGCGCTGCATGTTCACGCGCTGTTATTAAAAATGGGTATGCGCGACGTGCAATCACAATTGCAATTAGATGCCAGTGAAACCGTCACGCCCACCGAAGACGCAGAACCGTGGTTAAAGCGTCTGGCGGGTAATTTGCGTCGTGTTTGAATGCGTATAGAAATAAATGTTCTATTTGAATGAATATATATTTCTTTTTGAGTTAAATCGTTCCGCGTAACATAGGCCGCACTACATAATTGACGGCTGCCGATAGCCGCCCGTTTCTTGAGAATTGCCATGCTTTCTAATAAAAAATTACTCGCTGTGTTGTTAGCCGGAATCACACTTAGCCCATTGGCGCAGGCGACTAATGGTTATTTTGCTCACGGCTACGGCATGCGTTCGTTGGGCATGGCAGGTGTGGCCTATGCGTTGCCACAAGATGCGCTGGTGATTGCCAGCAATCCGGCGGGATTATCGGCGTTGGGCAATCGCATTGATGCGGGCGTGACTTGGTTTAAGCCGCAACGGAGTTCCACTATTACCGGCAACGGTGCGGGCTTGAATGGCCATTACGATGCCAACGGTACAGAAACATTTTTAATTCCTGAGTTTGGTTACAGCCGCCAACTGGATGAGCGTTTCACCGTTGGTTTGGCGGCGTATGGCAACGGCGGGATGAACACCGATTACCGGCAGAATCCTTTTAATGCGTTGAGTCGCACCGGCCCGTTAGGTAGCGCGGGCGTGGATTTGGAGCAGGCGTTCATTTCTCCGGCAGTTGCGTGGAGTGTAAACGAACAACACAGCATCGGTTTGGCGGCTATTTATGCACACCAGCGGTTTGCGGCGCGTGGTTTACAGCCATTTACGGCATTTTCTGCGGAACCTACGCGCGTCACCAATAACGGCCATGACCATTCCAGCGGTTGGGGCGTGCGCGTGGGCTGGACGGGTCAGCTTACGGATACCCTGACACTCGGCGCGGCGTGGGCCTCTAAAATTTCCATGAGCCGTTTTAGTCAGTACGAAGGTTTATTTGCCGATGGCGGTAGCTTCGACATTCCAGAAAACTTCGGGGCGGGTTTGGCGTGGAAGGCAACAGATCGCCTCACGTTCGCGGCAGATGTGCAGCAAATTAACTATTCCGATGTGCAATCTATCGCCAATTCCATCGACCAACTGTTTGCCGCTGGACAGGTGTTAGGTTCGGCGAATGGCCCCGGTTTTGGTTGGGAAGATATCCGCGTGTATAAATTGGGCGCGAGTTACGCACTGGATACGCGCTGGACGGTTCGTGCCGGTTTCAGTTGGGCCGACCAAGCATTAGACCGCCACGAAACCTTCTTTAATACGTTAGCGCCCGGCGTCATTCGTAAACACCTGACGCTCGGCGCAACCTTTGCGGTCGCGGAAAATCAGGAACTGAGCGCCTTTTACGCCCGCGCTTTCGCAGAGGAATTGAACGGCAATCAATCCATCAATGCGAGCTTGGGCGGCGGAGAAGCGAATCTCAAAATGCGCCAAGACAGCGTAGGTGTGGGCTACACATGGAAGCTCTAAGGCGCGATGTTCGCTAAATAGCATTTATCAGCAGCAATCTGCGGCGAAAAACACATTATCCGCAGATTGCTAATCAGCGCAGAAATTATTCTGCGACTTGCTTCACCACGCGCACCACTTGCTCTGCACCATGATGGATTTTTTGAATAGAGGCACCGGCCTGATTGACTAATTGCGCGCCGCGTTCCGCTTGTTGCAAGGACAGCGCAATACTTTCAACCACACGCCCAGCGTCGTCGCGGATGGCTTGAATGCGCTTGGTGATGTCGGTGGTGGCGCGCGCGGTATTTTCTGCTAAATGCCGCACTTCGCCCGCCACAACGGCAAAACCGCGTCCACTTTCACCGGCACGCGCTGCCTCAATCGCCGCATTTAAAGACAATAAATTAGTTTGTTGAGCAATGCCTTGTATTGATTTTACGATAGAGGTGATGTGTTGAACTTGCTCATCTAATTGCTTAACTTGTGCGGCGGCAGTTTTTACTTGAACAGAAAGCGCATTCATTTCAGCAATAGAATTTTGAATAATACGCTGTCCTTCAATAGATAATTGTTCGGTTTCGAGCGCCGTTTCATACGCCATGCGCGAGCCTAATTCTGATATTTCTTGGCGCTTCATTTGCTCGCTAATATCCGACGCAAATTTAATGACTTGCGTTACATTGCCGTTATGGTCAATGACGGGATTATAAATGGCATCTAATAAAACGGTTCGGCCTGATTTAGTAACGCGCGCACATTGCCCAGAAAAAAATTGGCCTTGTTTTAAATCATTCCAAAAATGCCGGTAATCTTCACTGTTACGATAAGAAGGCGTACATAAAACGCTATGATGTTGGCCGCGTATTTCTTCCAAGCTATAACCCATGGCTTCGAGGAAATTTTGATTGGCGTCCAACACGATGCCATCGGTAGTGAATTTAATAACGGCCATTGAACGGTCTAGCGCGCCGACGAGACTTTGCGTGTGCAGCGCATTTTGCACGCGCTCGGTGATGTCACTGGCGATTTTGAGCACCTGAACCACGCGCCCCGTCGGGTTTTTTACCGGAATGTAGGTGGCTTCTAACCAAACCGTTTTGCCATCTTTGCGAACACGTTGAAACTTACCGCAGAACGAATCGCCTTTAGCCAAGCGTTTCCAGAAGTCAGCATATTCTTGACTGGCAACAAATTCAGGGCGGCAAAATTGACGATGATAGGTCTGCTCAAGGTCCTTTTGTGAATATCCCATCACCTGCGAAAACAATTCATTAGCGCCTAAAATCCGACCATTTAAGTCAAATTCTACGGTGGCGACACACCGATTAATGGCATCCAATTTTTGCAAGCCGAGAGTTTTCCCGAACCAGTCGATCATGATGAGTTCCCCGCGCAACGCTGCATAATTTCTCTCCCTTTTATCTATTTATTAAATGAGAGAAAAAGGTGAATTGATACATAACTGTTATTTTTGGAAAGTCACTGCTTATTGCGTGCGTGGCGGATTTTAGAGCGTTTTGCGTAAAGGAAAATAGAAAATAACGGCAGAAGCGTGCGCTTTATACAAAGGTTGTACGCCAATAAAGATTTGTAAGGATTGCCCCCAACCCGTGTTGGGTCAGGGGCAAAAGGGTTACAGCAACAGCGTGCGAATTTCAGCCAACAAATCGGCTAACCGGCGCGTAAAACGGCACGCCGCTGCGCCGTTAATCACGCGATGGTCATAGGACAGCGACAGCGGCAGCATCAAGCGCGGTTGGAAGGTGGAGCCATCCCACACCGGCTGCATGCTGGCGCGCGATACGCCCAAAATCGCCACTTCCGGCGCGTTCACAATCGGCGAGAACCCCGTCCCGCCAATGTGTCCTAGGCTGGAAATCGTGAAGCACGCGCCCTGCATGTCATCGGCGGAGAGTTTTTTCGTGCGTGCTTTTTCCGCTAAC
>CAZBNX010000028.1:0-15314 GCA_964493255.1 uncultured Pseudomonas sp. | reverse complement strand
AACGCGGGTTCACGGCCTGCGGCTTTAACCGCACTGGCAAACGCATTGGCCGCATCGTTCGGGCGCTGTTGGCTCATGTAGGCACGCCCTAAGAAATACCACGCCTCAGCTTGGTCAGGCTGTAGCTTCACCGTGGCTTCTAAACGCTCCACGATTTCTTCTACATTTTGCGGCGGTACCGCTAACTGCATCCGCAGCGCCACGGCATCGCTCGCACCCCAGTGCAGGTACAACGCCAAACCCGAAGCCGGAACCAATAACGTCAATAACAGTGGAATCGTGCGCCCCAAGGTGCGCGGCGCAGCGGGTGCATCCTCGCTACGCTCCGCATCGGCGAGCAACTCGCGCGCGGCCTCATCGCGTCCGGCGGCTAACTGTTCCGCCGTTAGCGCACCGGCGGCGTGCTGGGTGTCCAGCTCGGCGATGCGCTCTTGATACAGCGCCACGTTTAACGCCGTGCGGTCTTCTTCTGCCTGAGCGCGACGGCCACGCACTAACGGCATAAGCAACAAGGTGAGGGCTGCCAGTAATAGCACCCCCGCAGCAAGCCAAAAGGAAATCATGAGCGGTCAGCCTTATCATTTAACAGTTGTGAGAGACGCGAACGCTCCTCGCGGGATAAAGACGATGTAGGCGTTGCCCCCGATACCGCCACCACGACGGGCCGACGACGCCACACAATAACCGCCAGCACCAATACACCTGCCCCTAACAATAACCACGGGCCATACCACAACAACCAAGTTCGAGCATTCACAGGTGGTTTATATCGAACAAATTCGCCATAACGCTCTACAAGATAATTAACAATTTGCTCGTCAGATTGACCTTCACTCAGTAAACGGAAAATTTCACGGCGCAAATCAGTCGCAATGGGTGCATCGGAGTCAGCAATATTTTGATTCTGACATTTAGGGCAGCGTAATTCCTCAACTAATAACCGATAACGCGCGCGCTCGTCATCTGTTTTAAATTCATAGGTATCCACTGCCGCTACGACGTGACTTTCTACCCCAATAGCCAACAAAAAAACCAATAACCAACGAAATAAAAACAGACCGCGCATTATTTAGCCCCTTCATCCACTAATTGGTGATAAATAGGAGCTAACTTTTCACGCCAAACGGTTTCATCAATTACGCCCACAAACTTGTGGCGAATGATGCCGTTTTTATCAATGAAGAAGGTTTCAGGCGCGCCATATACGCCTAAATCCAGCCCTAAACTGCCTTTTTCATCACGAATATCAAGCTGATACGGATTGAGGAAATCGTTCAGCCATTTTTGCGCGGCGGCGTTGTCGTCTTTGTAATTGACGCCATAAATAGTGACGCCTTTTTGCGCCAACTGATTCAACACCGGATGCTCGGCTTTACAGGACACACACCACGTCGCCCAGACATTGACTAACGCGGGCTTGCCCTTCAAATCCGCGACCGTCAGCGTGCGCGACGCATCCTCTACCGAAGGCAAAGAAAACGCCGGAAAAGGCTTACCAATCAACGCAGAAGGTAATTCGCGCGGGTCAAGGAACAAGCCTTTGTACAAGAAACCCGCCATGCCCAAAAACAACACCAAAGGCACCACTAAAAACAGGCGCTTCATGCGGCAACCCCCGTATTACGCAGTGCTTCTTTGGCGTTGGTTTTTACCTTTACCCGATAACGACGGTCGAGTACGGCTAAAAACCCGCCAAACGCCATCAACAACCCACCCAACCAAATCCAACGTACATACGGTTTAACGTGCAAACGTACCGCCCACGCACCATTTTCCAGCGGTTCACCGAGCGCCACATACAAATCACGGAAGAAACCGGCGTCAATGCCCGCTTCTGTCATCGGCATACGTTGCACAGTGTAGATACGTTTTTCAGGGTGTAACACGGCGATTTCTCGCCCACCTTCTTTAACACGCACAACCCCAAAATCAGCCGTATAGTTAGGGCCTTGTTGATGTCGCGTACCCTCAAAGAGGAACTGATAACCATTGACCTCGACCTGTTCGCCGGGTGCCATGCGTAAATCACGCTCAACGGTATATTGACTAGATAACACAATCCCCAAGGCGCACATCGCAATACCGGCGTGAGCGATTTGCATTCCCCAGTAACTGCGCGACAAACTAAACATACTTTTCAACCCACCTTTATGACGGGTTTTATCCAATAAATCGCGCACGCCAATTAACACAATCCACGCCGATAATACGCACGTTGCCAATACTGCCCAGTGAAAATCACCGAATAACCACGAAGCGGCAAATCCTAATACCGCACTGGCCACTAACACCGGGGCCAACATACGCGCCAGCCAATTCACGGGCGTATCTTTCCAGCGCATTAATACACCGACCCCCAAAGCCAACATCATGACGGCCATTAACGGTAGAAAGAGCGCATTAAAATAAGGAGGGCCTACCGATAATTTAGCGCCAGTTAAGGCATCTAAAATCAAGGGGTACAACGTACCCAACAGAATCATGGCGCTGGCCACAACGAGCACAAGGTTATTGGTCAGCAACAGCGTCTCGCGGGACCAGAGCGCAAATCCAATAGCACTTTTCACAACCGGCGCACGCAGGGCAAATAACGTCAAAGACGCGCCCACCACGACCAGCAAGAACATCAGAATGAAGGTTCCACGTTCTGGGTCAGCGGCGAACGCATGTACCGACGTCAGCACGCCAGAACGCACCAAGAACGTGCCCAACAAGCTCAACGAAAACGCGGCAATGGCTAATAACACCGTCCAGCTTTTGAACACGCCGCGTTTTTCAGTCACGGCTAACGAGTGAATTAACGCAGTACCCACCAACCACGGCATGAAAGAAGCGTTTTCTACTGGGTCCCAGAACCACCAACCGCCCCAACCTAATTCGTAATAGGCCCACCACGAACCCAAGACGATGCCAAAGCCCAAGAAAGCCCACGCAATAATCGTCCAAGGTCGAGACCAGCGCGCCCACGCCGCATCCAAACGCCCGCCTAGCAGCGCGGCAATCGCAAACGCAAACACCACTGAAAAACCCACATACCCCATATAAAGCATGGGCGGGTGAGCAATTAAGCCGATGTCTTGCAACAGGGGATTGAGGTCACGGCCATCAGCGGGGGCATTTGGCAACAACCGCTTAAACGGATTAGAAGTCACAATTAAAAACAGCAGGAAGCCCACGCTAATCATGCCCATCACAGACAACACGCGCGCCAGCATCACTTCCGGTAATTGCCGTGAAAAAATAGAAACGGCAAACGTCCAGCCGCCCAGAATCAGCGCCCACAGCAACAAGGAACCTTCATGCGCGCCCCAAACGGCGCTGAATTTGAAGTACCACGGCAGTGCGGTGTTTGAGTTTTTCGCAACATACGCCACCGAAAAATCATCCACCATGAAGGCTTGGGTTAAACACACGAACGAAAATAACAAAAAGAGGAATAAACCCCATGTCGCAGGACGCGCCATGCTCATCCACAAACGGTCGCCGCGCCACGCACCAATAATCGGCAAGGTAGACAATACGCACGCCATGCACAGCGCCAAAATCAGCGCCAGATGACCCAACTCAGGAATCATTATTTAGCCTCCGCGCCTTTCATCATACCGGCGGGCATCTTGCCGCTTTCTTTCAGCGCTTTGCTGACTTCGGGCGGCATATAGTTTTCATCGTGTTTTGCTAACACTTCGTCAGCGGTGAGAATACCGTTACGGTCTAAACGTCCCAACGCCACAATTCCCTGACCTTCACGGAACAAATCCGGCAGGATGCCGCGATAACGAATCGTTACGTCTTTGGCGTAATCCGTGACCACGAATTCCACATCCAACGAATCTTCCGACCGCTTCACCGAGCCATTTTTCACCATGCCACCCGCACGAATGCGCGTATCTTTGGGCGCTTCACCGGCGGCAATTTGTGTCGGTGTATAAAACAAATTGATGTTTTGTTGCAGCGCACTCAGCGCCAACCCAACCGCAATAGCAACCCCAGCGACCGCCCCCAAAATGATGAATAGACGTTTTTTGCGTTGTGGATTCATGGTTTTTCCTCTCGGCGCAAACGGCGCGCTTCGTCATGCAAGTAACGGCGGCGCGCCAACGCGGGCAACACCAAATTCAACGCAAGAACCGCCACACTGACGCCAAATGACGTCCACACATACAGGCCATGTTTGCCCATGGCCAAAAAATCACTGAAGGATTCAAAATTCACAGGCTGCGCTCCACTTCAGCACGCACCCAACTGGCGCGCGATTCACGCTTGAGCACCTCAAGGCGCATCCGCATCAATAAACTCACGGCAAAAAAGCAATAAAAACCAATCACCATAATCAGCAGCGGCACCCACATTTCAGCGGGCATGGCGGGTTTTTCCGTGAGTTTGAAGGTGGCTGGCTGGTGCAAGGTATTCCACCACTCCACCGAGTATTTGATGATGGGGATATTGATAACCCCCACGATGGAAAGCACCGCGCAGGCTTTTGCCGCGCTGTCACGATTGCTGATGGATTGCCCCAACGCAATCACACCGAAGTACAAAAACAGCAGAATTAACATCGACGTAAGGCGCGCATCCCAAACCCACCATGAGCCCCATGTCGGCTTGCCCCAGACAGCGCCGGTAAACAGTGCAATCACGGTCATCCATGCGCCCAACGGAGCCGCGCACTGTAAAGCGACGTCGGCGAGTTTCATTTTCCACACCAACCCAACCACGCCCGCCACCGCCAGCATCATGTAGCAAGACTGCGCGATGATGGCCGCCGGTACATGGATATAAATGATGCGGAAACTGTTGCCTTGCTGATAATCCGGTGGCGCAAAAGCTAACGCCCACACGATGCCCACCGTCAGCAGCAACGCGGCAGCCACCGACAGCCACGGCAACCAACGCCCACTGATTTCATAAAACCATTTGGGCGAACCCAATTTGTGAAACCACGTCCAATTCATAGGAACTGCCTCAAAGCGCGCACAAGATTTATTCGCCGACACTGATTTTTAGGCCAGCCGCAATGGCTAATGGCGTTAATGCAACGGCCAACGCGGTCAGGCTGGCCAGCCATAACAGATGCCCCGCCACGGGCAGCCCTTGCAACGATGATTGCAACGCACCACTGCCTAAAATGAGTACCGGGATATAAAGGGGCAATATCAAGAGAGCGAGGAGCAAACCGCCGCGCTTTAACCCTACGGTCAGCGCCGCACCGACGGCCCCTAAGAGGCTCAGAATCGGCGTTCCTAATAATAGGGAGAGCAACAAAACCGGCAAACACCGTGCAGGAAGCCCCAACATCAGCGCCAGCAGCGGTGCTAATAACACCAGCGCCAACCCGGAAAACAGCCAGTGCGCCAAGACTTTCGCCAACACCAACAACGACAACGGGTGTGGCGACAATATCCATTGTTCTAAGGAGCCATCTTCGAAATCGCTGCGAAACAAGCCTTCCAACGACAACAAGACCGCCAAGAGCGCCGCCACCCACACCAAGCCCGGCGAGAGTGTTTCTAATAATTTGCTTTCTGGCCCTACGGCTAACGGGAACAAAGCCACCACGATGCCGAAAAACACCAAGGGATTCAGTAATTCCGCCGGACGACGAAACAACAAGCGCGCTTCACGCACCAATAATTGAGTAAAGACATTACTCATGGGCATTCCCCTTGAGGCGCGATAAATCCAGCTCACGGTATCCGGCAGGTTTGCGCGTTAGGCTGTGGTGCGTGGTCATAACGACCATGCCGCCCGCTTCACAATGCTGGGCAAGGTGTTCTTCAAGCTGCGCCACGCCTTGTTTATCTAACGCGGTGAACGGTTCGTCCAAAATCCATAAAGGGGGTGGGTTGAGGTACAAACGCGCTAACGCCACGCGCCGTTGCTGCCCCGCCGAAAGGGTGTGACAAGGCACATCTTCAAAGCCTTTCAGATTGACCGCCGCCAATGCGCGCCAAATGGCATCACGCGGTTCGGCGGTGTGCAGCGCACATAACCACGCTAAATTTTCTTCTGGGGTGAGCAGCCCTTTGATACCTGCCGCATGCCCTACCCACAGCAAATTGCGGGTTAATTCATGGCGTTGCTCGGTCAGAGGCTTGCCCGCCAAGCGAATTTCCCCTTCTGTAACAGGCATCAAACCCGCTAATAAGCGCAGCAAGCTGGTTTTGCCACTTCCATTGGGGCCTGCAATTTGCAGCATCTCACCGGGGAAAAGGGCGAAATCAAGCCGTTCGAACAACACGCGCAAATCTCGCTCACAGGCGAGCGCAACGGCTTCGAGAAAGGGGCTGGTCACTGAATGGGGTTCCGTCGGCAATCCGGGTTAAATACCCCCACACGCAGCGGGGGCGAGGTCGGGCGGCATTATACATAGCCGCCCAAAGCGCCGAAGAGCGTATTTTTGACAGCTTATGAGCAGATTAAGGTCAATTTCATTTAGCCGTTCGCTGCCCCAACAACTGCACGCGAACCAATCGCTCGGTGAACAACTCCACAGCGCCTCGGGGGTGAGCTGGCAACGGCCACGCATCAATTTGTTCGGCAATTTTCCGAAATGCCAACGCAACACGGCTACGCGGAAAGGCTTCACAAAATACTAATTGACGCTGCACCGAACGCTGAACCATATCGTCAAGATAAATTTCTCCTGAAAAATCAAGCACAACACCTTCAGGAAAACCTTCTTTCAACAGCAATTGCTCATGTAAATTCAGCCCCTCATCCTGCGCTTGCACACGATTCACCACCAAACGAAAACGCCCCACACCGTAGCGTTCTTGCAAGCCATACAGCACTTGTAACGCACAAAACACATTGGCGGGGTCGTCTTCAATAACAATTAAGCGTTCGGTGGCGGCTTGCGCTAGAAATAAAACGTCATCACCCATGCCGGGCGCGCAATCAATTAACACGACATCCGGCACAGGGTCTAAGGTGTTAAATGCCTGTATCAAGCCATAAATGTGCGCTCGGTTTAGCGCACGCGCATGCCCCAACGGCGCACCCGGTAACACTTGGAAACCAAACGGCGTATCACATAACGCTTCTTGCAAACTGCATTGATGCGCCAAGACGTCCGCAATCGAATACGCAGGCTCTAGGTTTAACGCCACCGCCACACCGGGCATGGAAAAATTTCCATCCCATAACAAAACACGCCGCCCACGCGCAGCCAAGGCATACGCTAAATTGATGCTCGTTTGCGTTTTACCGCTGCCACCTTTTCCACTTACAACAGCAATCACTTGGACAGGTACTGTTTTCTGCATGTGCTACCTCTGTGTTTAGCAGAGCTCCTCGCTGTCCACATCGGAACGGGTAATACCGTATTTACGCATTTTTTCCACCAATGTCGTTCGCCGCACCCGCAGGCGGTCGGCGGCACGCGCTACTACGCCACCCGCATCATCCAACGCTTGATGAATTAACGATAATTCAAGCTGACTTAAATACTCCTTCAAATCAATGCCGCCCACGGGTAATAAAATAGGCATTTCACCTTCACCCGCTGACAAATTAGGCTGGATATTAACAGGCGCTTCTTGAGCGCCCTCTTCGGCACCAGCACATATAAGATGCTGAAACTTACGAGGCAGTTTATCAACCCCAATTACGCCGTGCGGATACATAATCGTAAGGCGCTCAATTAAGCTGGCTAATTCACGCACATTACCACGCCAATCATGGCGACATAATGACATTAATGCGGCTGAACTTAAACGAATAGCGCCCCGACGCTCATGCTCTAAACGAGTAACTAATTCGTTAATTAGCAAAGGAATATCTTCAATCCGCTCGCGTAATGGGGGCAACTCTAAAATAAACTGCGCTAATTGATAATAAAGCGGTGCTAAAAAATGGTCATCTGCCATTAATACTTCAAGGTCTTTTTGGGTCGCTGCGATAATACGCACATTAATAGGCACGGATTCCATGCCGCCTAAACGGGTCAAGCAACCTTCTTGCAAGGTGCGTAACAAGCGCCCTTGTATGTCCATAGGAAGTAACGCAATTTCATATAAAAATAGCGTGCCGCCATTCGCCATTTCGAGGCGTCCTTGACGCTGCGATACCGCGCCCGGAAACGCGCCTACCTCATACCCAAACAGTTCTGCACCTAGCAATTCGGCATCAACAAAACGGCAGTCTAGCGGAACAAACGGCTGCTCACGGCGCGGCGAAATATAATGAAGATTACGCGCAACCACTTCTTTACCCGTACCAAATTCGCCTACTAATAAAACGCCAATATCAGATTGTTCGAGTTGCTGTAGCTTTTGCCGTACTTGCTGAATGGGGCGGCTATGTCCAACCAATACGCGAAATAAATCTAATTCCCGCTGTACGCCACGCTCACGTTCGTCATCAAACATTTCTTGATAAACCTGAGCGCGGTGCAACGCATCTAACAGTGCATTGTAACTGGGGGGCATATCTAAGGCAGTCAATACACGTCGCCGTAACGCATCGGGCCACTCTGACGTATCTTGCTGTCCTATTAATAAAACAGGAGGCAAGCGCGGCAATTGTTTACTAATATGGCGTAAAAGACGGATTATATCTAAACGCCCGTCTATATTGCCCACTAACAAACAGGTGAGCGCGGTAGGCTGTGACGTTCGCGCGAATAACCTAGGTAGCTCTTGCGACGAGCACGCATAATAAGACTCTCCCAAAAAGTTCAGAATAACGGCCAAATCATGGCGGCGTTGTGGGAGGTCATCAATCAATAACAGTCGAACATCAGGCCACATGATTGCTTGATCTTTTTTAGAGGGTTAATTAATCCGTACGAGCCAAACGCCATTCAAAGGGCGTTAGTTATTTTTATTAAACCTTGCCTATTGTGTAGAAGTCAATTTTATGACGATTTAATATCAGTGGCGCTGATGTTAGTCGAATGCGAATGATTCGATTAAAGTGGCACTTTCTCAAACCAACTCGCTGAGTTTCCCCATGTCGCATCGTGATGCCCTGCTGGCCTTGCGTCAGTTTTTGTCTAGCCAAATTTTAGGCCAAGAAAAATTAGTTGACCGCCTGTTAATGGCGCTTTTAGCAGATGGGCATTTATTGGTGGAGGGTGCGCCCGGTCTGGCAAAGACGAAAGCAATCAAAGAGTTAGCCGCTGGCCTAGAGGCCGAATTTCACCGCATTCAGTTCACCCCCGACCTCCTCCCCGCCGACATTACCGGCACCGAAATTTACCACCCTGAAGACAGCAGTTTCGTTTTTCAGCGCGGCCCTATCTTTCATCACTTAGTGTTAGCCGATGAAATCAACCGCGCGCCCGCTAAAGTGCAATCCGCGTTATTAGAAGCAATGGCCGAACGTCAAGTGAGTATTGGGCGGAGTACCTACGCATTACCACCGTTATTTCTGGTAATGGCCACGCAAAATCCCATCGAACAAGAAGGCACTTATCCGCTGCCGGAAGCGCAACTTGACCGCTTTTTAATGCACGTTCGTATTGGTTATCCCGAAGCCAGTGTGGAGCGGCGCATTCTGCAACAAGCGCGCGGCGAGGCATTGTCGGGGGAAACGCTGCCTACCGAGCGCGTCAGTCAGCACGATATTTTTGCGGCTCGCCGTGAAATTTTGGGGCTTTATATGGCGGATGCGGTGGAACAGTACCTTGTGCAATTAGTGATGGCGACGCGCTATCCGGCGCGCTTTGATGCCCAGCTCAGTGAATGGATTTCATGGGGTGCCAGCCCGCGCGGTTCTATCGCACTCGACCGCTGCGCGCGCGCTCATGCGTGGCTGGCGGGACGCGATTTTGTCAGCCCGGAAGATATTCAATCGGTGCTTTTTGACGTGTTGCGCCACCGAATTGTGCTGTCTTTTGAAGCAGAAGCCTCCGGCATTGAGCACGACAACGTGATACAGCGCATTCTTGACGTAGTTGCTGTGGCTTGATGGTTATGTTGACCGCCAACAGTATTCCCGGCGTCACCGTTAGCCTCAGCGACTTGCTGGACATGCGCCACCACCTCAGCGAAGTACCTTTATTTTCTACCCCGGTGCGACGCAGCCCGCTGCTGGGTTTGCATCACTCTAAGTTGCGCGGGCGCGGCGTCGATTTTGACCAAGTCCGCGTGTATCAACCCGGCGACGACGTTCGCAACATTGATTGGCGCGTCACCGCGCGCACCGGCGAACCGCACACCAAACTGTTCCATGAAGAACGAGAGCGCCCGGTTTTTCTCATCGTGGAACAAAGCCAAGCCTTATTTTTTGGCAGCGCGCACTGTTTAAAATCGGTACTGGCCGCACAAGCAGCGGCGTTATTAGGGTGGGCGGCACTCGCACACAGCGACCGCATTGGCGGCTTAATCTTCGGTGATGAGCAGGTCAGCGAGGTACGCCCACGCCGCAGCAAACACAGTTTATTGCAACTGTTAGGGCGCTTAGTTCACGCCAATCACGCCCTTACACAGACAGAAGAACTGCCCACCTATACCCCACGTTTTGCGGCAGCATTACACCGCGCGCGTGAAGTGTTGCGCCCCGGCAGTTTAGTGCTAGCGATTTGCGACGCACGCAGCCTTGACGACAACGCCGAACGGCAATTGGGTTTGCTATCCAGACGATGCGATTTAATCTTGCTCCCGCTTCACGACCCCTTAGATAAACATTTACCCGACGCCGGTGCGCTGCATTTTGCTCAAGGTGATGCACGCCTGATTCTTGACAGCAGCGACCTGTTGTTACGTCAACGCTGGGGCGCGCGCGCGCAACAACTCGCGCAACGCTGGTGGCGTTTAGAGCGTCAACTGGGCGTATTGTTATTACCACTCACCACTGAACGCAGGTTAATAGAACAGCTTCGAGAACACCTGCATAACCCGCGTGACCGTCGCTCATCATGAAAACTTCTGCACTGGAACTTGCGCCATTGCTGTTGCCTCCCGCGCCTGACGTGTGGCCATTAGCACCCGGCTGGTGGCTGCTATTAGCCAGTTGTGGCTTACTCGGCGCTGGCTGGCTGTTGCGCCAGCGTCGTCCCTTGGCGGATTTACCCACACCCCCCCTCACCACCACTGACCTTGAACCCCAACGCCAAAGCGCGCTGGATGAATTGGCCGCCTTACCACGCCCAAACCCCGGCGAACCCGCTGGCCCGTGGTTGCAAGCCTTGAATGCGCTGCTCAAACGCCTGTGCCGCACCCGCTACCCAGACAGCGCCAGCCATCGCCTGAGTGGACGTGCATGGTTGGCTTTTCTGGATAACCGTTGCCCGGCTGCCGGTCTTACGCGCTGGATGGTCTTGGTTGAAGGCACTTACCGCGCAGATTGCCGTTTAGATGAAAAATCCATTAACGGGCTGCAAAAATCGGTAGAAACCTGGATTCGTAAGCATGTTTGAGTTCGCCTGGCCGTGGGTTTTTCTGTTTCTACCGTTGCCGTGGCTGCTGCGGCGCAGCTTGCGCCCCGCCAACAATGGCGAAGCGGCACTGCGTGTTACCTACCTCGCAGAACTGCAACAACTGGCCAGCCAGCCAGTACACCCCAGCAGCGACCGCGCCGAACAACGCTTGTTATATGCCGTATTTTGGGTGCTATTACTCTGTGCAACAGCGCGCCCACAGTGGCTAGGAGAACCACTGCCGCTCATAGACAGCGGGCGTGATTTACTGATTGCTGTGGATATTTCCGCGTCAATGGACTACCCCGATATTTTGATTGAAAACCAAGCCTCCAGCCGCTTGGCGCTCATTCAACAGTTATTCGGTCCCTTCATCAGCGCACGCCAAGGTGATCGTGTGGGGTTGATTTTGTTCGGCAGCCGCGCGTATTTACAAGCGCCCTTAACCTTCGACCTCGCCACCGTTCGACGCTGGTTAGAGCAAACGCGCGTCGGTTTTGCAGGCACGGAAACGGCGCTAGGCGACGCCATTGGTCTGGCACTCAAACGCTTGCGAAAACACACCAACCGTAGTCGCGTACTCATCATTATGACGGATGGCACAAACACAGCAGGCGAGGTGCCGCCTTTAGTCGCCGCCCGTCTGGCTGCCAGCGAAGGCGTGCGAATTTACACCGTGGGAATTGGCGCGCGTCACCAAGAAGCGGCTGAATTAGCACCGCTCGGCATCACGGCGGGCCTAGATTTAGATGAACCCCTCTTGCGTGAATTGGCCAGCATCGGCAATGGGCACTATTTTCGAGCGCACTCTCCACACGAATTAGTCGCCATCACCAATACCCTCGACCAACTGGAACCGGCGGCGCGTCCAGTGGCATACAACTCCCGCATCACGCCGCTATATCCGTGGCCATTGGCGTTGGCGCTGCTCATCAGTTTGTTACGCGCGCTGTCGTTTTGGCGTACCCATCGCACCTTGCGGAGTAACGCATGAACGAATGGCTACCACACTTTGCACGCCCCGGCTGGCTGTTGCTGTTGCTGCCATTGGCGTTGCTGTTTTGGCAACTTTGGCAACAGCGACGGCGCGTCGGGCAATGGCCCTTGTTACTGCCCGCTGCATTTCAACCATGGTTATTAGTGGAGGGTATGCCACCCCGGCGACGGCCTTGGCTATTACTGGCCATGGCATGGATGCTGGCGGTGTTAGCCCTGAGCGGCCCCGGCTGGCAACGGATGGGCGCACTTTCGCACGGAAAGGGAGAGGCGCTGGTGCTGCTGGTCCCCATGACGCCTGACCTCTATGCCAACGACCTCACCCCGAGCCGTCTGGCACAGGTACGCCGAACACTGCACGACCTCCTTAATGCGCGTATCGGTTTGCCGACGGCGCTGATTGTGTACGCGGGCAGTGCTCACACCGTGGTACCACTCACAGACGACCCCGCCACAACCCTCAACCTGCTCAACGGCCTTACACCGGAGTTAATGCCACTCGCCGGGCAGCGCGCTGATTTCGCGGTAGAGCAAGCCATACAACTGCTTAAACAAGGCGCAGCCGGTCAAGGGCGATTGTTGTTGTTGGCCAGTCATCTTACCGATACGGAACAGCGCGGCATTCATGCGGCACTGGAGAAATACCCGCTCACGATGGACGTGTTGGGCGTTGGCACGGAAACGGGCGCACCCGTTCCCAACGAAGAAGGTGGTTTTGAACGTGATGCCAACGGTGCTATTCGCTTGGCGCGCGTGCAAACCGCTACCCTCATCCATACAGCCACCGCACACGGCGGCCATTACGCGCCGTTGAGCGCACACTATGAAATTCCACCGACGTTGTTCAGTCACGCCGCACAAGGGGAACGCCCCTTACCCTTACGCGAAGACCAAGGGCATTGGTTTTTACTACCGTTGGCGTTATTGGCAGCCCTCGGCGCACGACGCGGCTGGTTATTGGCCTTGCCGTTTTTATTTGTGGTACCGCAACCCAGTTATGCCTTTGAATTTCAAGACCTTTGGCTACGCGCTGACCAACAAGCGTTTCGATTATTAACGGCGCAACAACCCGCAGAAGCCGCACAGCGTTTTCAGGATGCGCGCTGGAAAGCGGTCGCGCTTTATCAAAGTGGCGATTACGCCGCCGCCGCCCGTGCTTTCGCCAGTGATGACAGCGCCGCCGGACACTACAACCGAGGCAACGCGCTGGCGATGAACGGCGAACTGGATGCGGCGTTAAGTGCCTATAACCAAGCCTTGCACCACGACCCACAATTTGCCGCCGCATCCCTCAATAGGCAGCGCGTTGAAGAACGCTTGCGCCAGCAATTCCGTGAACAACAACAGGCGGAACAGCAGAAACACGAAGCCGCTCACCTTTCTGGTACACCCGATAAGCTCGCAACATTCGACCCCAACGCCAACGCCGCCGACACCACCAACGATTTCCCCGAAGAAGAAAATGCGTCGCGCTTGAATCCCAGCCGACGCCACCGCGTAACACCTGCAACGCCCAATAGCACGGAATCAACCGACGAAGCGTTACACTCCACCCCGCTCCCCGTGCCGACAGGCGACGATTTCGACCCTAAAGCCTTTGAGCGTCAGCAAGCCTTAGAACAATGGTTACGACAAATCCCCGATGAGCCTGCCGAACTGCTGCGCCAAAAATTTCGATACGAATTACAGCAACAGGAGAAACCTTTCTAATGCCACTTTCTCCGTCTCAGCGCGTTGCTTTTTTATTGGCACTCAGTGCCGGAGTGCTGCCCTTAACGGGGCGCGCTGAAAATACAACGCCGTTAGCCGCTGAAATACGTCCGGCCACGCAGCAACAGGCATCCGTGTTCATAGAGGCTTCACTCGACCAATCCAGCGTGTACGTACAAGCGCAAGCGGTGCTCACCGTGCGCGTGCTGCACGCCATTCCTCTCTACGATGACAGCCAATTCAGCCCCATCGAGCTACTGGATGCGCGCGTTGAAACACTGGGCAAACCGCGCGCCTATGAACAAGAAATAAACGGCGTTCTGTATGGCGTTCAGGAAGTTCGCTACGCCCTTTTTCCGCAGCGCAGCGGCGTGCTGGCGCTTCCGGCGCTGCAATTCAACGCCACCGCGCTGGACACACACGCCCCCGGCGACATGCGCGGCCACCCCATTCAACTCCAAAGCGCACCGCTCACGCTCACGGTGCGCCCGCGTCCGTCTAATTACCCTTCTGGCCAGCCGTGGCTACCGGCGCGGCAGCTTCAATTACAAGAAGAATGGCACCCCGACATCACCACGGACGTGCGGGCGGGCGAGCCTATTACGCGCACGATTCGCCTACGCGCTGAAGGGTTGAGCGCAGCGCAATTACCCGAATTACAGGCCGCACTGACTTTGCGCGGCACGCGCATCTATCCCGAAAAACCGCATCTACGCGACCTCACAACCGAAGCGGGGTTTGTCGGTAATCGGGAGGAAAGCGTGGCATTTATTCCGCTCAACGGCGGCACCTTAGAAATCCCCGCGCGGGAGTTGCTGTGGTGGAACACGGTTGAAGAACGCTTGGAGCGGTTACAACTGCCTGCGCGGCAATTTCAGGTCGAGGCGCTCCGCAGCGCGGAAGGCAATAACAGCTTCAACCCCGAACGCTTTAACAGTCTGGTATGGCCGTGGCAGGCCGGTTGCGCGGGCTTGTTGCTCACCAATGTCATCACATGGCGCTTGTGGCGACGTGCGAAACGCCGCCCCGTGGTCAACCATCGAAGCACGGCGTTAGCGCAGCCGTCTAACCTCAAAGCCACCCAAGATGATTTGCGCCGCGCCTGTGCCAGCAACAACCCACAAGCCGCCCGCCAAGCATTAGATGCGTGGGCGCGTAATCAGCCGTATACGCTGGCGGAATTAGCAACCCGTCACCCACCGCTTTCCGAGGCGCTCAATGCCTTAAATAGCGTGCTGTACAGCGC
>CAZBNX010000027.1:10017-15978 GCA_964493255.1 uncultured Pseudomonas sp. | reverse complement strand
GCGTTGGCTTATGTTTTATATGCGTTTAGTACATTGTTAGAGCAATACGGTGTTGTAAGTCTCGGCTTTGCTATTACGGCGCTGTTTATTGGTTCGGCGCTATTGTTGCTATCCGCTTTTTGGCATGTAAGCCGTACTTTTGTGGTAAAACACTGTCCTGTTAAGGTGCAAATGTGGCTTGCACCACTTTAATACAGCACTGTTTCTATTTTTAGAGGAAATATAATGAAAAAGTTGATAGTTTTTTTGTTGGCAAGTTTGCCAGTAGTGGCTTTTGCAAACTCAAACTGTGATAAGCCAGTGAATGATTTCGACGGTCTTTATTGCTTGAGTAAAGTGTACTTTGAAGCAGATAAAGATTTGAACGAAAGCTATAAAGAGTTAGTGTCTTTATTAGACAGCACCGGCAAAGCGACGTTGAAACAAAGTCAATTAGCGTGGATGAAACAGCGTAATAGCGGGTGCTCACGCCGCGACGGAGAAGAGTTTCTTGTTAATATGGATTGCGCGACAAATAAAACAATTGAGCGTGTGCAGTTTTTACAAAATCGTGTGCGTGAGTGTAAAAGTTCAGGGTGTTTAAACAGTCGATTGTAAGAAATAAATGTTACCGCGTCGGCGAAGATATTTCGCTGATGCCCGTAACTCAGTGTCGTGCGGTGAAAAATAAAAGGTAACGCCATACTCGTTAGAGTGGTTTAATGCCGTTCTCTTTCTGCAAGCGGTGGCTGTCCATGCAACAACTCACGTCTGAAGGTCTGCGCCTCGTTAATGACCTCGCACAGCAACATGGTTTTAGCCCCGATGCCGTTACGCACATGCTGTTTGCGGTGTTAAACGGTAACGGCAGCATGGCGCAATTTAATCATTTTGAATTTGGCGGTTCTGGTCAGTGGATGATGGGCGGTATGACCATGCTGGGCGATATGTTCAATAGCGGTCTAAAATATCGTGTAGATTCATTGTGTTACGCCATTTCTAATAAACTGGCAGCACAACCCGGTTTATTACAAAGCGGCAGTTTTCAATCACAAAGTCAAAGTGGCAACGGCATGCAGCAGCAGGCTAATGGCGTGCCACAAGGTGCCTCTAACTTATTTGTACCTGACCCTCGCGCTAACTGGTGGCCGTCTGAATTAGGCATGCCAAACGCTACCGGCGCACAAAATAATACGCGCTATGCCTATTTTGCGAACGCGCGTCGTTTAGCCGTTGAAACGGGCAATAGTGTGTGGGTATACGATACGCTAGACCATCAAATTGGTGGATTTTCGCAGCAGCAGGGTTCTAATAATTCAATTGGGTTCAGCAGCCAATACGGCACAGTTTCATTATCAGCGTTGCCGGTTGTGATGCGCGATGGCCAATCAGTAGTAACCCCCGCGCCCGTTGTGCCTGCGGCTCCTGTATTTAATCAGCCAGAAACAAATTCAATGCCTCCTCAAACCAATAACGCCGATATTTTTGCTGCACTGGAGCGTTTAGGTGATTTGAAAGCCAAAGGCATTTTGACCGATGCAGAATTTGCAGCGAAAAAAGCAGAGCTTCTGAATAGGCTTTAAAAGTTACTGCTGAACATGATGAGCTATTTATATGAATAAGACGCACCAAAAAACGTTTGAAGCTCTTTTTAGCGTGCCAGTCATTTCTTCTTTAGAATGGCGACGGATAGAAATGCTATTTATTGCTTTAGGCGCGCGTGTTATTGAAGGAAATGGCTCTCGTGTACGTTTTGAATTAAATGGTGTGGTTGCCTCGTTTCATAGACCCCATCCTCAGAAAGAGGCAAAACCTTATCAGGTTCGAGATGCTAAAGCGTTTTTAGTACAAGCTGGAGTAAATCCATGAAAACAATGAACTATAAAAACTACAGCGCGCGCATTGAATACAGTGATGAAGATGCCTGTTTTATTGGGCATATTGCCGGTATTCGCGATGTGGTTGGTTTTCACGGTGAGTCGGTGTCTGAATTACGCGCTGCTTTTGAAGAGGCGGTAGATGATTACTTAGAAACATGCAAAAAACTTAATCGTGCGCCACAACGTACTTATTCTGGCAAAGTTACGTTAAATATCGACCCTGTTTTCCATGCGCAGGTTGCTGTATTGGCAGAAGCCCAAGGTAAAAGTGTAAGTGCTTGGGCTAAGGAGATATTAAAGCGCGCGGTCTCTATGCCTTAATTGCTTGAAACGCCTCCAGCGCCCTTTCGCGTGATTTGGCCAAATCGACAATCGGTTTTGGCCAATCAGCGCGGCCAAACAACCCGCCCGCTGCGGCAGGGTTATGGATTTCGTGGCGATTAAGGGCGCTCAGTTCCGGCAGCCAATGGCGTAAAAAACGGCCTTCGGGGTCGAATTTTTCGGATTGGCTGATGGGGTTGAAAATGCGGAAATAAGGCGCGGCATCGGTGCCGGTTGAGGCGCTCCATTGCCAGCCGCCGTTATTCGCGGCGAGGTCGCCGTCAATGAGGTGCTGCATAAACCAGCGTTCCCCCAGTCGCCAATCAATCAGCAAATTCTTAGTGAGAAACATCGCGCTAATCATGCGTAAACGGTTGTGCATCCAGCCCGTTTCCAGCAGTTGACGCATCGCCGCATCCACAATCGGAATGCCCGTTCGGCCTTCTTGCCATGCGCGCAAATCAGCGGGCGCATCGCGCCACGCGACGGCCTCGGTTTCTGGCTTAAACGCGCGGTGCATGGAAACGCGCGGGTATCCCACCAAAATGTGCTTGTAAAACTCGCGCCACAACAGCTCGCTAATCCAACAGACTACGCCCGCGTTACCGCTGGCAAATTCCCCCTGATTGATGCGTAACGCCGCATGCAAACACTGGCGTGGCGACAAAACCCCCGCCGCCAAATACGGCGAAAGGTAACTGGTACCCGGCTCGGCGGGAAAATCGCGCTGTGTGGCGTACCACGGCAACTGTGTTTCAACAAAGGTTTCTAAACGGTGATGCGCGGCTGTTTCTCCAGCGGGCCAGTGTTGTTGCAGCGCTGCGTTCGGCGGTGGGAAATCGGCGAGTGTTTCTGGGATGGCATCGCTGGCGATGGGCAGCGTGATTTGAATGGGCGGCATCGCGCGCAGTGACGGCACGGCCTCTGCCAAGCGCGCATAACAAACTTTGCGGAACTGGCTGAATACTTGGAAATAACCGCCGCTGCGTGTGAGAACACTCCCCGGTTCAAAAAACAGGGCATCGCAGTAGCTGTGCCACATCACGCCAGAAGATTGCAGCAGATGGGCACAATTCGCGTCACGTTGTTGCTCATTCACGCCATATTCCGCGTTGACATGCACCGCGTGAATTTCATATTCAGCGCATACCTGCTGCAATACCGATGGCGCATCGCGCCACAGCGGGGCTTCACGGACCAAGAGCGGAATGTTGAGCGCCGCTAAACGAGCGCGTAATTCACGCAAATTTCGCAGCCAAAAATCCACTTTGCAGGCGGCGTCATCGTGTTGTTTCCATTGCGCGGGGCTTATCAAAAAGACCGCCACCACAGGCCCTCGGGCAGCCGCTTCTTCTAGCGCGCTGTTGTCGTGCGTGCGTAAATCGGTGCGAATCCACCACAGTTGGCGTGCTTGGGCGGTCATAACGAAACTCCTTAACGATTGGCCAGCAACTGATGCGCGGCACGCATGCCGCTGGTCCACGCATCTTCGATGGTGCCGGATAAGCACCAATCGCCACAGGCATACATGCCTAATTCTTCATCGGCGAGCAAACCGCGTTGCCGTGTGCGTGTCGGGCGGGCGTACAGCCAACGATGCGCGAGGCTGAAGGTAAATTCAGGCAATTCAACACCCAGTAACTGGCTGAAATGCTGGCTTAATTTTTCGATAATTTCATCGGCGGGGCGGTCGATGTGTGCGCGTGTCCATGCGTGGCTGGCGTGCAAAACCCATGTGTCATGCGGGTGTTCGCGTTGTGGGCGGCTGTTGCTGCGAGTGGCCCAATCCAGCGTTTCATCTTTGATGAATGCCGCTTCAACCGGCGTATCTAATGGCGTGCTGAAGGCTAACGACACCGCCCACACGGGTTCCATCGTCACGCGCGCTGCAATCGCCGCTAAGTTGGGCGAAGGCGTCAGCAACGACGCCGCTTGTGGGGCAGGCACCGCCACAATCACCGCCGAGAAAGGCCCGTGCGTCATGCCTTCTGCATCGGATAAATACCAATGCTTTGGCCCGCGAATCACTTCGGTAATGCGGCATGAGAAGGTAACGGGCAAATCGCTCAATAAATGGCGCGTGAGTGCGCTCATGCGCGAAACGCCCACCCAGCGCGTTTGTTCGTCGGGGGATGGGATGAGCTGCTGATTCTCGGCACGGTAAATAGTTGGATTCCAAGGAGAAACCCAGCCTTTTTCTTCCCAGCGCATCACGGTGGCCAAAAATTGCGGAGAGCGCGCGGTGAAATACTGACCGCCCATGTCGATGCCGCCCACGTCGGTGTGCTTGCTGGACAGCCTGCCACCGCTGGCACGACCTTTGTCGAAAATGTGTACAGGTTGGCCAGCGGCAACGAGTGTGCGCGCGGCAGTGAGTCCGGCAAGGCCGCAACCAATAATGGCGATGGGGGTTTGCATAGAATCGGTCTCGTGGTTTATGCGTCAAATTTGTACATATCCTGTACAATTTTTTGCTGTTGTACAATTCTAATCGCGTAATATTGAGAAAATAATCTGTACAACAACGGCAATAAGGGGGGCACACCATGCGTATTCTGTTGACGGGCGGCACGGGGTTGATTGGTCAGGCGCTGTGCCGTTTTTGGGCAGCACAAGGCCATGAGTTGTGGGTCTGGAGCCGTGACCCGGAGAAAGTGGCAACGCTGTGCAGCGGTGCGCGTGGCGTGGCGCAGTTGCAGGATTTGAACGGCGTGCTCTTGGATGCAGTGGTGAATTTGGCCGGTTTGCCCATCGCTGACCGGCCTTGGTATCAGGCGCGCCGTGAAGCGTTGTGGGCCAGCCGCGTCACCTTGACCAAACAAGTAGTGGATTGGTTAGGCACACGCGCGCAGCGTCCGGCGGTGTTGATTTCGGGTTCAGCCGTTGGCTTTTATGGCGACAGCGGCGAAGCAGAACCGCTTGAAGAACAATCTGTTAGAGGCAGCGATTTTGGTAGCCAGCTCTGTGCCGCATGGGAAGCTGAAGCCCAACGCGCCACCGAGTTAGGCATCCGTGTGGCCTTGCTGCGAACCGCGCCGGTGTTGGCTCCGCAGGGTGGATTTTTGGCGCGCTTGCTGCCGCCGTTTCGCTTAGGGTTGGGCGGGCGTTTGGGCAGTGGTCAGCAGTGGATGCCGTGGATTCATCTGGCGGATGAAGTGGGGCTGATAGATTTTCTCCTGCAACACCCAAGCTGCTCCGGCCCCTACAATGCCTGTGCGCCGCACGCTGTCCGCAATAGCGCGTTTACGGCCTCGCTGGCGCGCGCGCTGCATCGTCCGGCGTTTTTTCCGGTGCCTGCGTTTGTGTTGCGTACCCTGTTAGGTGAAATGTCGATTTTGCTGCTCGGCGGTCAACATTTGGCACCGCGTCGCGCGTTGGCAGCGGGTTATTCGTTTCGTTTTCCTGATTTAGATGCCGCCTTAGCGGACGTCTTGAATCGTCACTGATTGGAAAGATTCATGTCTAAGCATGCGTTGCTTTTAGTTAATTTGGGTTCACCCGCATCAACGTCCGTGCCGGACGTGCGGCGCTATCTCAATCAATTCCTGATGGACCCGTATGTCATTGATTTACCGTGGCCTATGCGCCGATTGTTGGTGTCGCTGATTCTGCTAACACGACCCGCCAAATCAGCGGAGGCGTATCGTTCAATTTGGTGGGAAGAGGGTTCGCCGCTCGTCGTGTTGAGCCGCCGTTTGCACGCCAAAGTGGCGGCGGCGTGGAACGAAGGCCCGGTTGAATTGGCCATGCGTTACGGTGAGCCTTCTATCGAAAGCGCGTT
>CAZBNX010000027.1:0-9917 GCA_964493255.1 uncultured Pseudomonas sp. | reverse complement strand
TGTTGCCAGCGCGCGACCGGCGCAGTGTTAGACAGTTGTTACCGCGCGCAATGTTGGCGCACCAGTCAGGGCCTGATTCGGGAACTGGGTTTGCGCGATGACCAATGGTCGATGTCGTTCCAATCGCGGTTGGGCAAAGCCAAATGGATTGAACCCTATACCGATGCGACCCTCGAAGCCTTGGCGCACAACGGCGTGAAAAAAGTGCTGGTGATGTGCCCGGCTTTTGTGTCGGATTGCATTGAAACCTTGGAAGAAATTGGCGACGAGGGCCGCACCGAATTTCGCGCCGCTGGCGGAGAAGACTTGGTGCTCATCCCTTGCCTCAATGACCAAGCGCCGTGGGTGGATGCGTTGGTAAGCCTGTGTCGTCGTGTGCCCCATTCAGCCGTTTGAGGTTGCGGCGGCAAAATCTGCTAACAAAGGGGGGCGCGGGGCGCGTAAGGGCTGGGCGATAATCCGCGCACGTTGAATGTAAAGGCTGGCGAGGTTTTCTCATGAATGGTTCTGTGGTCGCGGCAGTTGAAGGCGAAAAAATCCTCGTGGTTGACGATGATGCGCGTTTGCGCCGCTTGCTGGAACGGTTTCTCACCGAAGAGGGTTTCCGCGTGCGTGCCGTAGAAGACACCGCGCAAATGGACCGTTTTCTCTCGCGTGAGGTGTTTAATCTCGTGGTGCTTGATTTGATGATGCCCGGCGAAGACGGTTTGTCGGCGTGCCAGCGCTTGCGGGAGGCAGGGAATCGCGTGCCCATCATCATGCTAACGGCCAAAGGTGACGAGGCCAGCCGCATTCAAGGCTTGGAATCGGGCGCAGATGATTACCTCGCCAAACCGTTCAGCCCGCGTGAGCTGGTGGCGCGGATTCGTGCGGTATTACGGCGTCAAGCGCCTGTGGTGCCCGGCGCACCGGGTAACGATGACGAAAGCGTCACGTTCGGCGAATATCAGCTCAATTTAGGCACCCGTGAACTCAGCAAAGGCGAAGAAGTTCACATGCTGACCACCGGGGAATTTGCGGTGTTGAAAGTGCTGGTGCAGCACGCCCGCGAACCCTTAACCCGCGACAAATTGATGAGCTTGGCGCGTGGCCGCGAGTGGGATGCGCTGGAGCGTTCCATTGATGTGCAAATCTCGCGCTTGCGTCGCCTCATCGAAGTAGACCCTTCAAAACCCCGCTACATCCAAACAGTGTGGGGCGTGGGTTATGTGTTTGTCCCGGATGGCAGTGCGCGTAAGTGAGAGTTCCTTTCTGGTTTCCCCAGAGCGTTTTCGCCCGAATGCTCTGGATGGTGCTGACGGTAGTGCTGTTTTCCAAGGCGTTGACCTTGGTTTATCTCTTATTTAATGAAGATATGTTGGTTGACCGCCAATACAGTCACGGCACCGCGATGACCCTGCGCGCCTATTGGGTCGCGGACCCCAGCTCGCGGCCCGCGATTGCTGAGGTCACTGGGTTGCGCCAATTACGCGCCGATGAAGTGCCACAGGGTGAATACCACTGGCCTTATACCGATATTTTTGAAGCGCAAATGCGCGAAGAACTGGGCGAAGAAGTCGATGTGCGGATGCAAGCGCAACGCTCGCCGCGTTTGTGGGTATTGGTGCCGTCGTTGGGTTCTGATTGGGTTGAAGTGCCGTTGTATCCGCATCCGTTACGCAGCCAACGCATTTGGAGCGTGTTGGGGTGGTCGTTAGCGATTGGTTTGCTGTCAACGGCGGCGGCGTGGATTTTCGTGCGAATGCTCAGTTTGCCACTCAAGCGGTTGGTGTTTGCTGCGCGGCAAGTCGGGCGCGGGCGCAGTATTCGCTTGCCGGTCAGTGATACGCCGAGCGAAATGATGGAGTTGTATCGCGCGTTTAACCAAATGGCAGAAGACGTCGAAAAAGCCGGACGTGAGCGTGAGTTGATGTTAGCGGGCGTTTCGCATGATTTACGCACGCCGTTGACGCGCTTGCGGTTATCGCTGGAATTGCTAGGCGGCGACCCTGAATTAACAGAAGACATGGTGCGCGACATTGAGGACATGAATGACATCCTCGACCAATTCCTCGCGTTTATTCGCGATGGCCGTGATGAACCGCTGGAAGTCATGAGCCCGAACGATTTAATCAGCGAAGTGGTGGCACCGTTCAACCAAGGCCATGACAATGTGCGCTTGTGTTTGGAACCGTTGCCCGCGATGCCGTTGCACCGGGTTTCTTTCAAACGCTTGTTGGCAAACTTAGTGGAAAACGCGCTGCGTTATGGCGGCAGTGGCGTGGAAGTGAGTTCAAGTTTGTTTGGCGGGCCGTCGTCGCCGTATGTGGTGATTAGCGTCCTTGACCGTGGCCCCGGTATCGACCCTTCAGAAATGCGCGAGGTGTTCAATCCGTTCATTCGCGGTGACCGCGCCCGCACCAGCAAAGGCACCGGCTTGGGATTGGCGATTGTGCAACGCATCGCCGCGCAACACGGCGGCAGTGTGGAACTGCTCAACCGCGCTGGCGGAGGTTTGGAAGCCCGTTTGCGTTTGCCGCTGGGCTTGGTATTGCCGCGCAATGCGGCGTGATTAGGGTTGAAATTCGCCGCGTTGTGTCAACAAATCACGCACCAAATACAGTGCCGCTAATGCACGCCCTTCGGTGAAATTTTCCGCAAGGGCGAGCTGCGACAACTCACGCAAACTCACGCGAGAAACATGAATCGGTTCTGGCTCGTCGCCTTCTAACGTGGACGGATACAGCTCGCGCGCTAACACCACTTGAATGCTTTGGTTCATGTAACCGGGCGATAACGTCAGCGCGGTGATGTGTTCCAGTTGGTGCGCGGCAAAACCGGCTTCTTCTTGTAATTCGCGGTTTGCGGCGGTGAGCACATCTTCACCGGCTTCGATTAAGCCTTTCGGTAATGAAAGCTCATAACGGTCAGTGCCGCCGCAGTATTCTTCAATCAAAATCACATTGTGCTCATCTTCCAACGCCACAATCATCACCGCGCCGCCACCTTTGTTGCGATTCACGAGGCGTTCATAAGTCCGTTCGACACCATTCGAAAAACGTAGTTGTACTTCCTCAACCGTGAATAAACGGCTTTTGGCCACAATGGCGCGGGCTAGGGCATGGGGTTTTTGACGCATGAATGAAACTCCTTAGCGAAGCGGCCACGTTATCATACCGCGCTCTTTTTACAGCTTATGGTTGCTTGTACGGCACACCCGGTTGCACGAGGTTTTTCATGTCGCCACTTCCTTGGCACCAGATTGATACCGTCCTGCTGGATATGGATGGCACCTTGCTGGATTTGCGTTTCGATAATGTTTTTTGGTTGCAGCATCTGCCGCAGCGGTACGCCGAAAAGCATGGCATTAGCCTACAAGCCGCGCTTGATGAACTGTTGCCGCGCTTTCAGCAACATGCGGGACAGCTTAATTGGTATTGCTTGGATTTTTGGGGGCGTGAACTCGGGATGCCGATTCGCGCATTGAAAGAAGAAATTGCCCATTTGATTGCGCTGCGCCCCGACGCCGACCGTTTTTTAGCCGCGCTGCGTGAAGCGGGTAAGCGTGTGGTGCTGATTACGAATGCACACCGCGACTCGCTCTCGTTGAAAATGGAGCGCATCGCGTTAGCACCTTTCTTTGACCGCTTAATCAGTTCGCACGATTACGGCTTTCCCAAAGAAGACCAACAATTTTGGTTTGCGCTGCAACAAGATTTTGCCTTCGACCCCACGCGCACCCTCTTTATTGATGACAGCTTGCCGGTACTTCGTAGCGCCCAACAGTACGGCGTGGCGTATTTGTTGGGCGTTTGTCAGCCGGATAGCGGTGCTCCGCGCAAAGACACCGCCGAATTTGACGGCGTGGACAGCTACGAATCACTCTTATTAGAACTGCGCGCCAAAGCAGTCTTGTAATTAACTAATTGATAGAAAAGGTTTTTACCATGAAAAAATTGTTATGCCTTGCCTGTGTGTTGAGTGTTGTTACGCCTGCCTTCGCCGTGGATAACGGCGATACCCGCACTGCGGTTAGTGGCGCGATTGGCGGCGCATTAGGCTCAGTGATTGGTCAGCAAGTAGGCGGCCAAGCGGGCGCGGCGATTGGTGCGGGCTTGGGCGGCGCAGCAGGTGGCGCGCTGGGTGCGGAACGTGGCAGCCGTAATGAAGCGGCGATTGGCGCGGGATTAGGTGCGGCGGGCGGTCAGGTGTTGGGCTCGCAGATTGGCGGTGGCACCGGCGGCGCTATCGGAGCGGCAGCGGGCGCAGCGGCCGGTGGCAGTTTAGGCAATCAAGCGGGTGCCAACGACCGCGCGCCAAATGGCTATAACCGTCAGCGCGGTTATGCGCCGCGCCCCGAGTACCGTGAGGCGCGTTATGGTGATGAGCGCCGCGACTATCGCCATGACAACCGCCGCCGTTTTGATGATGAAGACGAGCGCGGGCGTCATGGCAAAAAGCGTTACAAGCATCATTAAGCGCGCGTTGCTCAGACAAGCTTGTGAAAAACTTATGAGCGTTGCCTGTGCGACAGAATGTACGCATGCAGCGGTTGAGAGAAAAGTGTCTAGGGTAGCCACTGGCTCAACCGCACCAGTACAGGTAGCACGCTCATGGTTGATATCATTTCGCAGTACATTAATGGCGGATATTTGAATAAAGATAATATTTCTTTTTCTGCTATTCGTTCTATCGCGGGTATTGATTGTGGTTTGTGGGAGGAATTGGATCGTGGCCGTGCGATTCTGCCGTCTTACGACCATTTGAACCAATATTTGTATTCTCATGCCCCAATGGTTAGTAATCAGTGGAATCACTTTCTGCAAAGTATTGAATTGCCTATGGGTGATATTCGTTTGCTGGATTACGGCTGTGGTCAGGCGCTGGCGCAGGTGAAGTTATTTGATAAATTCGGCGATGAGTTAATTAGCCGCGTCAAAGAAATTGTGCTGATTGAGCCGTCGCCATTTGCATTGGCGCGCGCTGAAAAAATTGTGCGTTGTTATTGTCCTGAAGCGAACGTAATTTGTGTTAATAAAGAGTTTGATGAGCTAATTCACGAAGAGTTAAATATCACAGATACGATGACTAATCTGCACATTTTTTCAAATGTGTTAGATGTTGAAAGCTTCGACTATGCTCATTTGTATAATACGATTTTCAAAAAGCAAGAACACGCATCGCATGTTATTTTGGCCGTCAGTCACGATCGAAACTTTAGCGGTGGGACTGCACGCATTGAAAATATTTATGAATATGCAACTCAACGCTATGTAAAAACACATAATATGAAACAATCAGCGTACAAATTCTTTAGTACCTATGATTCTCGCGGTCGAGAGGTTTCGCACGTTTCTTGGTGGCTTGACATAGAACAGTTGCCCGTTACAAACAGCTAAGGCGAGTACCTATGGACTTATTTGATACCGAAAAACACCGCCCGCCGTTCGATTTACCGAGCGGTGACGGGTACGCAGTGCAATGGTTAGAAGAACTGCAAGGGTATAAAGTTTCGGTGCCGCGAGGTGAGTTACTTTATATAGAGCAGTTTTTTAATAAAAAAACCAGTGACCGTGTACTAGAGTATTTCCAAGAAAATGACACGGTAGATTGGCGATGTGCTAAATGGGCTGATATGACGGCTGAGGCATTGTCTAAAATTCAGTTTAAGCACATTAAATGGAAACAAGACAGCATTCGTCTTTATGGCAAGATTATTCCATTGCCGCGCTTAACCTCATGGTACGGTGATAGCGGAAAATCTTATACCTATTCAGGGATTACGTCGCATCCACATGAGTGGAATGAATGCCTTTCTTACTTAAAAAACAAGATTGAGCAATGCTCTGGCGTTACCTTCAATAGTGTTCTATTAAATTGGTATCGTGATGGCGAAGACTATCTCAATTGGCACGCTGATGATGAAAAAGAGTTAGGCAAAAATCCAATTATTGCGTCGGCTAATTTTGGCGAAATCCGTGATTTCGTTATTCGTAGAAATGAAAACGAAGCCGAAAAAATTAAATTGCCACTCAAGCACGGTACGTTATTGGTTATGCAAGGTGAATTGCAGCATTTTTGGCAACATGCTGTGCCTAAACGTAAAAAAGTGGCGGGTTCACGGTTTAATCTAACATTCCGGCGTATTAACTTCGCTGAATAAAAGCTATTTCAGCAAAAGGGCTTGCTCATAAACAGCAAGCCCTTTTTTATTAAAAGCTATCGCGGATAACCACTTCTTCAAACGGCAATTTGCCAATCCGCGCTTTCGCCGGAGAAGTTGGTTTGCCGATGGCAATCATCATGCTGATGCAATGGTCGGCGGGTAAGTTGATGAGCGCGCCCACCGCTTCAAAATCAAATCCGACCATTGGGCAGCTTTCGTAGCCCATGCTGTGCGCGGCCAACATCAGGCTTTGCGCGGCAATGCCGCAGCTTCGCATGGCTTCATCACGTTGGGTTTGTGGCTTATCGCGGTAATAGGCGTCGATGGCGGGAACCAAAAAATCTTGTGCCGCTTGCGGCGCTTCCGCCCACACGCGCGCGCCATTTTTTTCCCAACTGGCCACATCCGCGCACAACACCACTAACAAACTGGCGTCGGTGATTTGCGGCTGGTCCCAACCGGCGGCGCGGATTTGTTGGCGCAGTGCGGGGTTTTCTACCAACACCAAGCGCCAATGTTGCAAATTAAACGCCGTTGGCGACAGCAGCACCGCTTCCAGCAATTCGCGTTGTTCGGCGTCGCTCATGCGATGGGTGGTGTCGAAGGCTTTGAACGAGCGGCGATGACGAATCGCGTCTAACGTATTCATGGTTCAATTCTCGTGAAGAAAGGGACGAAAAAGCCGCCCTAAGGCGGCTTTTTTCACGCAAATCGTGCGCCGAACTGCTTAGAGCTGTGGGCCTGCGCTACGAATGGCGTCGGAAACCTCGAATTTCTCGAAGTTTTCCACGAACAGTTTTGCCAGACCGCGCGCCGCTTCATCGTATGCGGCGGTGTCTGTCCATGTGTTGCGTGGGTTGAGCAGAACGGTTTCAACGCCGTCAACGGCTTTTGGCACGTCGAGGTTAATGATTGGCAGGTGTTCAGTTTCGGCACCCACCAGCGCACCGCTTTGGATTGCCGCGATAACGGCGCGGGTGGTTGGAATGCTGAAACGCTTGCCAACGCCATAGCCACCGCCGGTCCAGCCGGTGTTGACCAAGTACACTTTGGAGCCGAAGGCCTTGATGCGCTTAATCAGCAGCTCGGCGTATTCGCCCGCAGGACGTGGGAAGAACGGCGCGCCGAAGCAGGTAGAGAAGGTGGATTTGATGCCCGTGCCGCTACCCATTTCGGTAGAACCAACCAGCGCGGTGTAGCCTGACAGGAAGTGATAGGCCGCTTGCTCATTGTTCAGGATAGAAACAGGAGGCAGCACGCCGGTCAGGTCGCAGGTCAGGAAGATAACGGCATTAGGCTCGCCGCCGAGGTTGTGCGTAGAACGCTTCTCAACGTGAGTCAGCGGGTACGCGGCGCGGCTGTTTTGCGTCAGGCTGGCGTCGGCGTAATCAGGTTTGCGGCTACGCTCGTCGAGAATGACGTTTTCCAGCACGGCACCGAATTGAATCGCTTTCCAAATGACTGGCTCGTTTTTCTCTGACAGGTCGATGCACTTGGCATAGCAACCGCCTTCGATGTTGAACACCACGCCTTCACCCCAACCGTGCTCGTCGTCACCAATCAGGTAACGGCTTGGATCAGCGGAGAGGGTGGTTTTGCCGGTGCCAGACAGACCGAAGAACAGGGTTACATCGCCTTGTTCGCCGATGTTAGCCGCGCAGTGCATCGGCAGTACGTCGGCTTCTGGCAGCAGGAAGTTCTGCACGGAGAACATGGCTTTTTTCATCTCGCCCGCGTAACGCATGCCAGCAATCAGCACTTTGCGGTCGAGGAAATTGATGATGACGCAGCCATCAGAGTTAGTGCCATCGCGCTCAGGTTGGCACTCAAACGAAGGCACGTTCAGGATGCGCCATTCGCTTTTGCCCGCCGGATTGAAGGTTTCCGGGTTGATGAACAGGCAGCGGCCAAACAGGTTATGCCACGCGGTTTCGGTACACATTTTGACGGGCAGGTAATGCGCTTCAGCAGAACCAACATGAACATGAGAAACGAAATGCTCACGCTCGCCGAGGTAAGTCTCTACGCGGTCCCACAAGGCATTGAACTTGTCTTCTGGGAAAGGGCGGTTGATTTTGCCCCAAGAGATTTTGGCCTGAGTGCTTTGCTCTTCAACGATGTAACGATCCATCGGTGAGCGGCCAGTACGGTGGCCGGTTTTCACAACCAGCGCGCCATTGGCAGCGAGTTCACCCTCGCCACGGCGGATGGCCTGCTCGACGAGTTCGGCAGTGCTGATGTCGGTGTGGACGGCGATGTTGGCTTGCGTCATAGGGTCCCCGTCGGCCTGTGGCCGAGTCCTCCGGTACGTTGTGCGGCCTGCTTTGTGGGCGGGCAGCGGCGAAAAAAGTGGGCGCGATTATGCCAGAAAGCACGCGACTGGTGCAGTTGGCCTCAGTGTAGGGTCGATGACGGTGCGGAACTGCCACCACCGGCGAACAGTTGCGTAAGGTCGGTGGCATCAAAGCGGTAGCGTTGGTTACAGAATTGGCAATCAATATCCACAACGCCGCCGCATTCGTTGAGCAGTTGCCGTGCGTCTTCCTCGCCCAAGCTAGACAGCGCATTGGCCGAGCGTTCACGCGAGCAATTACAACCAAAGCGCAAGGTTTGGGGTTCAAACACGCGCACGGTTTCTTGGTGGTACAAACGGTGTAACAGGGTTTCGTTATCGACGCTGAGAAGTTCCGCAACGCTGAGTGTATCGGCCAGCGTCACGACGTGCTCCCAGCGTTCAGCGCGTTCTTCATCGTCGGTTAGGCGGTCGGCGGGTAATTGTTGCAGCAACAAACCGCGCGCGCGTTGCCCGTCTGCACACAGCCAAAAACGGCTCGGTAATTGTTGTGACAGCGCAAAATAAGCAGAAAAACACGCGGCTAAATTTTCGCCGTCTAAGCTCACAACACCTTGATAACGCTGACCATTTTTAGGGTCAACGGTAATGGCAAGCACGCCATCCGGCAACAAATCACGCAACCCGTGTGCGTCGCCAATCTGTTCGACTTCATAGCGCGCGATGCCGCGTACATGGCGGTCACTGGTCATTTCCACCATCAACAAAGGCACGGCACCGCTGGAGCGCGCTTGCAGTACCAGAATGCCGTCAAATTTTAAGGTGTCGCATAAAAGCGCAGCGGCGGCCAGCAATTCACCCAGTAATAAAGCCACGGGTGCAGGGTATTCATGCCGCGCTAACACTTCGGCATAACTGTGCTCTAACGCGACAAATTCGCCGCGAACATCGTTGTCATCAAAAAGAAAGCGTTGAGTGAAATCAGACATGCCTACTGGCTCACAGTCGCAAGATGTAAGGGCGGCAATTCTAGGGGCTAAACCCCAGCGTCACCAATAAACCCTCGACTATCGACTCTAAAGAGAACGGCTATTAAACCCCGTCCCGAAATTGATGAATCTGCCGCCGTTGTTTTTTCGTGGGGCGGCCTTCGGTTTGAATGCCCAGCGCGCCCGCTTGGCGTAACTCGGCGGCGGCCTCGCGCTTGGCGCGGCTGTCGGCGGTTTCTTCATAAAGAAGCTGCGCTTCTGGCGCACCGCGCCGCACCGCCGAAAGCGCCTTTATCACAACCGTGCGCTCATCAAACCCACAGCGAATGCTGAATTCATCGCCTATTTTGGGCACTTTAGACGGTTTACACCGCTCGCCCCGTTGCTGCACTTTGCCGCCTTCGATGGCGTCTTTAGCGAGTGAGCGCGTCTTAAAAAAACGCGCAGCCCAGAGCCATTTATCGAGGCGGATGTCGTTAGATTCGCTCAT
>CAZBNX010000026.1:14943-16328 GCA_964493255.1 uncultured Pseudomonas sp. | reverse complement strand
GAAACGTACACCTGTGAAGCGGGATCGCTGCCAACCAAAATAACGGCCAAGCCGGGGGTGCGAAGGTGTTGCTGATTGCGGTCAGTGACGCGCTGGGCAATCTGTTGACGCAGGTTGGCGGCAATAGCTTTGCCGTCGATCAGTTGTGCGGTCATGGGTGCTGAACCGTGAAGATGGGTGAGGGGATGGCGCGTATTCTCGCACGCGCACAAGGTGTTTCAAAACGGGCAATCGAAAGGAATGAAATTTTCTGAAAAAAAAGGTTGACGGGTATCGTTTGTGACCCTAATATGCGCCCCGCTTGGTGAGCACAGCAAGTTCAAAACTTAACGTGTTGCGCTCGTAGCTCAGCTGGATAGAGCATCCGCCTTCTAAGCGGATGGTCGCAGGTTCGAGTCCTGCCGGGCGTGCCAAGTAGATTCAAAATATGGTGGGCGTAGCTCAGTTGGTAGAGCACAGGATTGTGGCTCCTGGTGTCGTGGGTTCGATTCCCATCGTCCACCCCATATTCAGAGATGCCAGGTCATGCCTGGCATTTTCATTTGTACCCCATGCGGACGTGGTGGAATTGGTAGACACGCTGGATTTAGGTTCCAGTGCCGCAAGGCGTGAGAGTTCGAGTCTCTCCGTCCGCACCATCGGGGTTCCTTTCTTATTATCCTTCCTTTTTATAGCCTCTTTCTAGTGCGTTGTTGCGCGCTGGATGACTTATGTCGTCGATATCTCTAGAATGCCCGCCCTGTTTCTGGCAGCCGGAATCTCTCCCGGCGGCATCCTGTGTAACGAGGATCATTCATGCAAGTTTCCGTCGAAATCACCTCTCCTATCGAGCGTCGTTTAGCTGTTGCTGTGCCAGCCGAGCGCATTGAAGGTGAAATTAGCAAGCGTCTGCAAAAAGTCGCGCGCACTGCAAAAGTGCCGGGTTTCCGTCCGGGCAAAGTTCCGGCCAACATCGTCCGTCAACGCTATGAAGACGCCGTGCGTCAGGAAGTGCTGGGCGACTTGATCCAATCTTCTTTCGCGGAAGCACTGGCTCAGGAAAAACTGAACCCTGTTGGCTCGCCCGCTATTGAAGTCACTTCTTTCGAAAAAGACCAAGCGCTGTCTTTTAACGCGACCTTTGAAGTGTTCCCAGAATTCAACGTCCAAGGCGTTGAGGCTCTGACCGTTGAGCGTCTGCAAGCTGAAGTATCTGTCGGCGACGTTGACAACATGCTCGACATCCTCCGCAAGCAAAACACCCGTTTTGAAGCGGCAGAGCGTGCAGCCGAAAACGGCGACCAAGTAAACATCGACTTTGCAGGTAAAGTGGATGGCGAATTGTTCACCGGCGGCAGCGCCAAAGGCACGCTGTTGGTGCTGGGTTCTGGTCGCATGATTCCGGG
>CAZBNX010000026.1:3403-14843 GCA_964493255.1 uncultured Pseudomonas sp. | reverse complement strand
AACCAAGTCATGGACGGCCTGCTGGCTGCCAATGATATTGACGTGCCTAAGGCGCTGATTGCTAACGAAGTGGATCGTCTGCGCGTGCAGGCGGTGCAACAATTCGGCGGCAGCATTGATCCTAAGCAGTTGCCTGCGGAACTGTTCGAAACACAAGCCAAGCGCCGTGTGCAGCTCGGTCTGCTGATTGCCGAATTGGTTAAACAATTCGACCTGCAAGCGGATGAAGCGCGCGTGCGTGCAATGATTGAAGAGCTGGCTTCTGCTTACCAAGAGCCTGAGCAAGTCATTGCGTGGTACTACAAAAACAATCAGCAGTTAGACGAAGTGCGTGCCGTTGTTCTGGAAGAGCAAGTGGTTGAAGCTGTTTTGGCGAAAGCATCCGTCACTGATACTGTGGTTTCTTACGAAGATGCTGTTAAGCCCGTACAAGCGGCTTAATATCACTTCCGTGTAAACGGGTAGCAGTCTGCATAAGCCAGCCGTCGTGCTGGCTTATGTGTCTGTAAGCAATGGCTCTCTAGGGAGTGAGCAAAGATGTTCCGAAATTCTTTCGATACACGCTTGGACGTACAGGCCGCCGGTGGCTTGATTCCGATGGTGGTTGAGCAATCAGCACGCGGCGAGCGGTCTTATGACATCTACTCCCGCCTTCTGAAAGAGCGGGTGATTTTTCTGGTTGGCCCCGTTGAAGACTACATGGCCAACTTGGTGGTCGCGCAGTTGCTGTTTTTGGAAGCCGAAAACCCCGATAAAGATATCCACCTTTACATCAATTCGCCGGGTGGCTCGGTGACGGCAGGGATGTCTATTTATGACACCATGCAATTCATCAAGCCGGACGTGTCCACTATCTGCATCGGTCAAGCGTGCAGCATGGGCGCGCTGTTGCTGGCCAGCGGCGCAGCAGGCAAGCGTTACTGCCTGCCTCATTCGCGTGTCATGATTCACCAGCCGTTGGGTGGTTTCCAAGGTCAGGCGTCTGATATTGAAATTCACGCGCGTGAAATTCTGACCATCCGCGAGCGTTTAAATCACATTCTGTCGCATCACACGGGCCAACCGCTGGATGTGATTGCGCGTGATACAGACCGTGACAATTTTATGAGCAGCGAAGAGGCCGCTCGTTATGGTTTGATTGACCAAGTGCTCAACAAGCGTCAAATGCCTGTTTAAGATTGCGTCCTGAGCCTTATTTCCGCCCGGAGTTATTCCGGGCCTTTCGTTTTGTTCGTGCCTACCGCGTTGGATTGACTAATGACTGACACCCGCAACGGTGAGGATAACGGCAAGTTGCTCTACTGCTCCTTCTGCGGCAAAAGCCAGCATGAAGTGCGTAAATTGATTGCCGGTCCCTCCGTATTCATTTGTGACGAATGCGTCGATTTGTGCAATGACATCATCCGTGAGGAGATGGCAGACGCGCAGATTGAAGCCAAACCCGGCAATAAATTGCCTGCTCCTAAGGAAATCAGCGCCATTCTCGACCAGTATGTGATTGGTCAGGAACGCGCGAAAAAGGTGCTGGCTGTCGCGGTGTACAACCACTACAAGCGCCTTGGCCAGAAAGATAAAAAGGATGATGTTGAGCTGGGCAAAAGCAATATTTTGCTCATCGGCCCAACCGGCTCGGGTAAAACGCTGCTTGCGGAAACCTTGGCGCGCTTACTCAATGTGCCGTTCACCATCGCCGATGCCACTACGTTGACCGAAGCGGGCTATGTCGGCGAAGACGTTGAGAACATCATTCAAAAGCTGTTGCAGAAATGCGATTACGATGTCGAAAAGGCCCAAAGAGGCATCATCTACATCGACGAAATCGACAAAATTTCTCGCAAATCGGATAACCCGTCGATTACGCGCGACGTCTCCGGTGAGGGTGTCCAGCAAGCCTTGCTGAAATTGATTGAAGGCACCGTTGCGGCTGTTCCGCCGCAGGGTGGCCGTAAGCATCCCCAACAAGAGTTTTTGCAAGTTGATACGCGCAATATCCTCTTTATTTGTGGCGGTGCGTTTGCCGGATTGGAGAAGGTGATTCAAAACCGTTCTACCAAAGGCGGCATTGGTTTTAACGCTGAAGTTCGCAGCAAAGAAGAAGGCAAAAAAGTCAGTGAATCGCTGCGCGAAGTAGAGCCAGAAGATTTAGTGAAATTTGGTCTTATTCCTGAATTTGTGGGCCGTTTGCCGGTGATTGCAACCTTGGAAGAGCTGGATGAAGCCGCACTCATCCAAATTCTGACCGAACCGAAAAACGCGCTGACCAAGCAATACGCCCGCCTGTTTGAAATGGAAGGCGTTGAGCTGTCGTTTGACGAAGCGGCGCTGCACGCCGTGGCGCGTAAAGCCCTTGACCGCAAGACCGGCGCGCGCGGATTGCGTTCTATTTTGGAAAACGTCCTGCTGGATACCATGTATGAAATTCCTTCCAGCAATGATGTGGGCAAAGTCATCATTGATGCTGAAGTGATTGCTGGCGACGCAAAACCGCATTGGGTTCACAAAGAGCCTGAGCTAAAAACGACGTTAGCCGAGTAATTCAGAAGGGGCCGTGAGGCCCCTTCATTGTTCTACGTATGCCGCGCTTGTTTTTTTCTGTTTTGGCCCCATGTTCCTGTGTTCAACGCCCGTGCATGGTGTCGGGCCTACCGAGAGTAAAACGCATGAATACCGCACTCCAGTTGCCCTTGTTGCCCCTACGCGACGTTGTTGTCTTTCCGCATATGGTGATTCCACTGTTTGTTGGACGAGAAAAATCTATTCAGGCGCTTGAGACCGCTATGGCAGGCGACAAGCGCGTCTTTTTGGTGAGTCAGCGTAACCCCGCTGATGATGACCCTAGCGCCGATGCCTTGTACCTCACGGGTACGCTGGCCAGCGTGCTGCAAATGCTCAAGCTGCCCGATGGCACCGTGAAAGTTTTGGTTGAGGGTGTGCAACGTGCTGAAGTCACGCGCATCACCGACGAAGACGCCTATTTGCTGGCAGATGTACAGCTTTTCGACGAAGAACCGCTCGATACGGCTGAAGCAGAAGTTTTTAGCCGCACGCTCTACGCGCAATTTGAGCAATACGTTCAGCAGAGTAAAAAATTGCCGTCGGACGTATTAACCGTGCTGAGTGAAATCAAAGAACCTTCGCGTCTGGCCGATACCATCGCCTCTCATTTGCCGCTGCGTTTGCCGCAAAAGCAGGCTGTTCTAGAAGTATTTGGTCTAACCGAGCGCATTGAGCACATTCTGGGCTTGTTAGATGGCGAGCTGGATTTGTTGCAGGTTGAAAAGCGCATTCGTGGCCGCGTCAAAAAACAAATGGAGCGCACGCAACGCGAGTACTACTTGAATGAGCAGATGAAAGCCATTCAAAAAGAATTAGGCGAAGGTGAAGAAGGCCATAACGAAATTGATGAGCTGCGAAAGCGCATTGATGACGCCGGTATGAGCGAAGAAGCGTTAGGCAAAGCCAACGCTGAATTGGCTAAATTGCGCCAAATGTCGCCGATGTCGGCGGAAGCTACGGTGGTGCGTTCGTACATCGAATGGCTAACCAACGTCCCGTGGAAAAAAGAAAGCAAAATTCGCCTTGATTTAGCCCGCGCGCGTGAAATTCTTGACGCCGACCATTACGGTCTGGAAGAAGTCAAAGAGCGCATCCTAGAGTTTCTCGCTGTACAAAAGCGCGTCAAAACCCTGAAAGGCCCGGTGCTGTGCTTAGTAGGCCCGCCCGGTGTGGGTAAAACATCGCTCGCGGAATCCATCGCGCGCGCTACAGGTCGTAAATACACCCGTTTGGCACTGGGCGGCGTGCGCGATGAAGCGGAAATTCGTGGTCATCGTCGTACCTATATTGGCGCGATGCCGGGGCGTTTGATTCAGCGCATGAGCAAAGTGGGTGTGCGTAACCCGCTGGTACTGCTCGACGAAATCGACAAAATGTCCAGCGATATGCGCGGCGATCCGTCTTCTGCGATGCTGGAAGTGCTTGATCCAGAACAAAATAATAGCTTTAACGATCATTACCTTGAGGTTGATTACGACCTGTCTAAGGTGATGTTTGTGTGTACCGCTAACTCTATGGACATCCCGTCCGCGTTGCTGGACCGGATGGAAGTGATTCGTTTACCCGGTTACACCGAAGACGAAAAAGTCAACATCGCGACGCGCTATCTCGTGCCGAAACAGTGTGAAGCGAACGGTGTGCAGAAAGACGAAGTGGAGTTTGAAGAGGCCGCACTGCGCGACATTATTCGTTTCTACACGCGAGAAGCGGGCGTGCGTGGTTTGGAACGGCAGATTGCCAAGGTGTGCCGCAAAGTGGTCACGGAGCATGGCGCGGTACGCAAGTATCAGCGCGTCACGGTGACAACGGAGCGTCTGGAGCACTATTTGGGCGTCAAAAAATTCCGCTATGGCTTGGCGGAAGAAAATGACCAAGTGGGGCAAGTCACTGGCTTGGCGTGGACGCAAGTGGGTGGCGAGTTACTGACCATCGAAGCGGCGATAATTCCGGGCAAAGGTCAGTTGATTAAAACCGGCTCCTTGGGTGATGTCATGGGCGAATCCATCAGCGCCGCGCTGACGGTGGTTCGTAGCCGCGCCCAGAGTTTGGGTTTGGCGTCTAACTTCTATGAAAAACAAGACATGCACATCCACGTTCCTGAAGGCGCGACGCCTAAAGACGGCCCTAGCGCGGGCATTGGCATGTGTACGGCGCTGGTCTCTGCTTTCACAGGTATTCCGGTGCGCGCTGACGTGGCGATGACCGGGGAAATTACCCTGCGCGGTCAGGTGCTGGCGATTGGCGGTCTGAAAGAAAAGCTGCTGGCCGCGCACCGTGGTGGCATTCGCACGGTCATCATTCCAGAAGAAAATGTGCGTGATCTCAAAGAGATACCGCAAAACATCAAAGACGAGTTGCACATCAAGCCCGTGCGCTGGATTGATGAAGTGCTGCAAATTGCACTGCAACACATGCCGCAGCCGTTGGCCGACACTGCGCTGGAAACGGTGGTTTCTGAGGCTAAAGACAGCAGTCTCAGCGCCTCTGTAAGCCACCACTAAGCGCGCGCGTGCTTCCTTGACACTGTTTTTCGGCGCTTGTTATAAAGCCTGCCCTCTCGCGGGGGGCAGGTCACAGGATGAAAAAGCTGTGTCTGTATCCATCACGAACACCTTAGAAAACAGGGGACTCAGAGTGAACAAGTCGGAACTAATTGATGCGATAGCGGTTTCTGCCGAGATTCCAAAGGCTACCGCTGGACGCGCGCTGGATGCAGTGCTCGACTCGATCGCTACAGCCCTTAAAGAAGGCGATTCCGTGTCCTTAGTTGGTTTTGGTGTGTTTGCTGTCAAAGAACGCGCAGCACGCACAGGCCGCAACCCGAAAACGGGCGGCTCCATTGAAATTGAAGCGGCCAAAGTTCCTAGCTTTAAGCCGGGTAAGGCGCTCAAGGATGCGGTTAATTAAGCATCCGCATGGGGTTACGCTGCCGTTGGCGGCGTAGATCCTTCGTAGGAAGGCGCATCGTTCGGGTGCGCCTTTCTTATTTGGGCAGGCTTTCGGATAATGCCCGCACTTCGCTAATCGACCCCCTAGGTGCTGCATGCTGCAAAATATCAGGGATAACTCCCAAGGTTGGATTTCTAAATCCATTATCGGTGTGATTGTCGTTTTGATGGCGCTGACGGGGGTAGAAGCCATCGTCAACGGTGTAAGCGGCAATAAAAATGAAGTGGCCAACGTCAATGGCGACAGCATTAACGCGAACGAATTAGCGCAGGCTGTTGAGGCGCAACGCCGTCAACTGCAACAGCGTTTAGGCGCGCAAATTGACCCCAACCTGATTAGTGACGAGCTCATCAAAGGCGCGGCATTGGATGCGCTGATTGAGCGTCGTTTGCTGCAACAGGCGGTTGCGAATGCCAAATTGGGCGTGTCGTCCGCCATGCTTGATCAGCTCATTTTGAGCGAGCCTGAATTTCAACAAGATGGCCGCTTTTCTGCGGAACGCTTCGACCAAGTAGCACGCCGCTTGGGTTATGACCGCCTACAATTCCGCCGCATGTTGGAAGAAGAAGTATTAACCGGTCAGTTAAATGCCGGTATTTCAGGCAGTGCCTTTGTAACGGACGCGGAAATTCGCGCGTTCGCTGCACTGGAGCGCCAAACACGCACCGGCGCGCTGACCCTTGTGGCGGCCAACAGCAGCGCCGTCAGCGTTTCAACCGAAGCACTGCGCGACTATTACCAAAAACACGCCAGCGAATTCATGACGCCAGAGCAAGTGATTGCAGAATATGTCGAGCTGAAGCGTGAGGCGTTCACGGCAAACATCGCCATCAGTGATGACGAATTAAAAACACAATACGAGCAAGCCATTGCCCACATTAGTGAACAGCGCCGTGCCTCGCACATTTTGTTAGAAACCAGCGCCTCTTTTTCGGATGAACAAGCACGCGCCAAATTAGAAGAGCTGCGTCAGCGGATTCTGGCCGGTGAAGATTTTACGGCGCTGGCGCGTGAGTTCTCGCGTGATACCGGCTCGGCCAACAGTGGCGGTGATTTAGGTTTTGCGGGCAAAGGCGTGTACGACAGTGCGTTTGAAAAAGCCCTGTTTGCACTCAAAACTGACGAATTGTCTGCGCCGGTGAAAAGCAGTTTTGGCTGGCACCTGATTCGTTTAACTGACGTGCAACAGGGTGAAGTGCCTTCTTTTGAGCAATTAAAAGCCAAATTAGAGCGCGAACTGAAAGAACAAAAAGCCGAGCAGCGTTTCGTTGAAGCGGTAAAAAATCTGGAAAATCTGGCCTTTGAGTCGGGCAATTTGCAGCAACCTGCCGAAGAGTTGGGCTTAAACGTGCAGCAAACAGCGCCCTTCGGACGCAATGGCGCTGGCGAGGGCATCGCTGCCAGTCGTCGTGTAGCGCAAGCCGCTTTCAGCAAAGAAGTGCTTGAAGAAGGCGCGAACAGCCCCGCGTTGGAATTGGATTCCGGCACCGTGGTTGTGTTGCGGCTGAAAGAGCATTTGAAGCCCGCGCAACAATCCTTTGACAGTGTGGAAGTTCGTTTGCGCGCCCAGTTGCAAGCTGAACGCGCTGCTGAGGCCGCTCGTCAGCAGGGTGAGCAGTTAATTGCCGCGCTACGCAAAGGCGAAAACCACGCTGAAGACTGGAAAGCACTCACAGCGGTGTCACGCCGTCAGGAAAATGTAGCGCCTGAAGTCTTAGAAACGCTGTTCCGTATGCCCGCCACAGCTACCGCCGACGCGCCGCGCTTTGCAGGTGTCGCGTTAGCGAACGGCGATTACGCGGTGTTGCGTCTGGACGCAGTGCAAAGCGCCACTGAACTGAAAGAGGAAGAGTTGGCAATATACCGCCGTTTCTTGCTGTCGCGTCATGCACAGCAGGACTTCCAAGCGTTCTTGAATGAATTGCGTAGCCGCGCCACCATCAAACGCTGATTCGGTTTTCAGTCGTAAAAAAAGGGGCGTTTAAGCGCCCCTTTTCTATTTTCTTTTCAACCGTTTAACAACACATAAAACCCTAGCGCCATAAAGCTCCATCCCAACAGTGGGTGAAACAAAACGCGCCACAATCGGGCGCGTGGGTCAAAGCCGACGCCGTGAATAAAACCGCTCGAAATGCCCCACATAATCAGCATCAACAAGCCGTGGCTGTAGTGACCGTTTTTATCCAAAAATAGCGCGGGATGAATCAGCAATACCAACGCCAGCGGGCTGGCCAACAGTAAAGAAACAGCGCGACAAACGCCGCGCTGTAACCAAGGGCGTGCGTTAGTGCTCACCCGTGTCTCCTTCGTCCAAATTTTGTGTGTTTTCGTACCACAGCGCGTTGATGATGCCGAAGCTACACGCCAGTAATACACCCAAAATCCACGTGAAATACCACATAGGTTGGCTCCTTAATACAGGCCGTATGGGTTGGCTTCGATGGTCTTGTTGGTCAAACGCCCCCACATGCGGACATAACTCCAAAGGGTATAGGCCAAAATGATGGGCACGAAAATGCAGGCCACCACAAACATGATGCCAAGGGTTTTGCGGCTAGAAACCGCGTCCCACAGCGTCAAGCTAGAAGCGGGGTCGATGCTGGACGGCAGCACGAACGGAAACAACGCAAAACCAGCGGTACAAATCGTTCCGATGATGGCCATGCTTGTGCCTAAAAATGCCAGACCGCTGCGGTTAGCTTGCACCGCCGCAAGCGTCAGAGTGCCGCCTAAAATGCCCATAATCGGCGCGATAATGGTCAGCGGGTACTGCTGATAATTCGCCAGCCAGCCCATATTCGTCAGCGCCACTTGTTTGTGCAGCGGGTTCAGAGCCGCGCCCAAATTGGCAAAACCACCCACCAAACTAAAGCCCGGAATCCCCGACGCCAACCACAAGCCCGCGCCCGCAAACGCCGCCAAATACACCAGCGCACACCAGCGCGTCGCCTGACGGGAACGCTCATGCAGGGCGGCATCGGTACGCAGCATCAGCCACGCGCCGCCGTGCGCGCACAACATGCTGAGGCTCACCACCCCGGCCAACAGCGCAAAAGGGTGCAGTAATTCAAAAAACGAGCCTTCGTAGGTCGAGCGCATCAGTGGGTCAAGACGGAACGGCAAGCCTAAAAACAGATTGCCGAAGGCGACGCCAAACAGCAGCGCTGGAAGCGCACCGCCCACGAACAGCGCCCAATCCCACGTTGTCCGCCAGCGGGTATTTTCCAGTTTGCTGCGGTAATCAAAACCAACAGGGCGGCAAAATAAACCGAATAAAACCAACAACATAGCCCAGTAAAGACCAGAAAACGCCGTCGCATACACCATCGGCCACGCGGCAAATAACGCACCGCCCGCCGTGATAAACCACACTTGATTGCCATCCCAATGCGGGGCGATGGTGTTAATCGCCACGCGCCGCTCGTTGTCGGTTTTGCCCACGAAAGGCATCAGCGCCATCGCGCCCATGTCAAAACCATCGGTGAGCGCAAAGCCAATCAGCAGCACGCCAATCAACACCCACCACACCAGTTTCAAAACTTCATAATCGAACATGCTGAAATTCCTTAGGCCGGATTCGCGTTGGCGTGGCGTTCAAAGTGATAGCGTCCGGTGTGTAAGCTGGACGGGCCAAGGCGCGCAAAACGAATCATCAGGTACATTTCAACCACCAACAGCAGGCTGTAGAACGCCACCAGCGCCAACAAAGACCCCCACACGTCACCGCTGGAAAGGCTAGAAGTAGAAAGATGAGTGGGTAAAACTTCGGCAATAGTCCACGGTTGGCGGCCATGTTCCGCAACATACCAGCCGGTTTGTGCGGCAATCCACGGCAGCGGCAAGCTGAACAACGCGAACCGCAGCAACCACGGTTTGCGCTCGGCGTCACGTTTCACCGATGCCCACATCGCCAGCGCAAACAGCAGCAGCATCAAGAAGCCAGACGCCACCATCGCGCGGAAGCTCCAAAACAAGCTGAAGACGTTGGGAATGGTGTCGAGGGCGGCTTTGTGAATCTGTTCTTCCGTCGCGTCCACGACGTTCGGAGTGTATTTTTTCAGCAGTAAGCCGTAGCCCAAATCGCCTTTGACGGCATCAAATGCGGCGATGGCTTCAGGTGATTGATGACCGGCGCGCAAGGCTTCCAAGCGGCTGTAAGCAATCACGCCGTTACGGATACGCTCTTTATGGATTTCGATTAAGTCTTTGATACCTAAGACTTGTTTGTCCAGTGAACGGGTCGCAATTAAGCCCATCGCGTAAGGAATTTTGATGGCGTAATCCGTTCGCATTTCAGCCTGATTGGGAAAACCAAACAGCGTAAACGCCGCCGGAGCAGGCTCGGTTTCCCATTCGGCTTCGATAGCGGCCAGCTTCACTTTTTGCACTTCGCCGACTTCGTAGCCCGATTCATCGCCCAGCAAAATCACCGAAAAGCTCGACGCCAAGCCAAAGGCCGCCGCAATCGCAAATGAGCGCCGTGCGAAACCTAAGTCACGCTTTTTCAACAGGTAATAGCTCGAAATGGCCAGCACAAAAATCGCGCCCGTGACATAACCCGCCGACACCGTGTGGACAAATTTCACTTGTGCTACAGGGTTAAACAGCAGCGCGCCGAAATCCGCCAGCTCCATGCGCATGGTTTCATAGTTGAATTCCGCGCCTACGGGGTTCTGCATCCAGCCGTTGGCAATCAAAATCCACAGCGCCGACAAGTTGGAACCCAGCGCCACCAACCATGTCACGGCCAAGTGCTGCACTTTAGAAAGACGGTCCCAGCCGAAAAAGAATAGGCCGATGAGGGTCGATTCCAAGAAAAACGCCATCAGCCCTTCAATCGCCAGCGGCGCGCCGAAAATATCGCCAACGTAATGGCTGTAATACGCCCAGTTGGTGCCGAACTGAAACTCCATCGTGAGGCCGGTCGTGACACCGAGCGCAAAGTTAATGCCGAACAACTTGCCCCAAAATTTCACCATGTCCTTGTAGACCTGTTTGCCGGTAATGACATACACCGACTCCATAATCGCCAACAGGAACGCCATGCCTAAGGTGAGGGGCACGAATAAAAAATGGTACATCGCGGTCATAGCAAATTGCAGACGCGACAAATCAACGACGGCTTCCGAGATCATCTCGGTTCCTCCTCGTGATGGGATGCACGGGGTGCAAGGGTGGAAGGGGTAGAACTGGAAACAGGGGGCGCAGTGGGTGCGGGCGTGAATAGGTGGTCGCTGGTGCGTTGTGTGCCGTTGACGGGCAACGTGGGTTCATTGAACCAAAGCGCCCGAATGCCCAGCAGTAATGCCAGCTTAATCAGCAGAATCGCGGCCAGCTCGCGCACTAACGGCAAGCGCCACGGTGAAGAAGGGCGGGGATGCGACATGCTAACGCTCCAAGCAATGTGCTGCGTTCATCAGCACTCAAGCAAGGTGCCTATGAAGCAACAACCCTACCCTCTTGGAGAAGTGACCAAGTGTCGCAGGGTTCCATGACTTTAGTTGTGCTAAGTCAATACCCCCATGAGTAATGTAAAAAGTAGACTTTCGTTTTAATTCGTTTCGCCAAGTAACAAAAAGACGATTTTTTAGGTCTTGAGTGCTGTTTTGACGCGCAACAACGGAATCAAGCCCGCTACAAAAACCAGCGCCGCCCCGAATAACGAGCCATGCCCCGGCACTTCATCCCAGCGCAGCCACGCAATCCAGCCGCCAAACACAATCGCCAAATACGCAACCGGCCCAATTAATCCCGGCGGCGCACAGCTATACGCCTGCGACATGGTGATTTGCCCAAAACTGGCGACTAACCCGGCGGCGATCAGCCATAAAAAAGCGGTTTGATTCAGCGGCTGCCACGCCCACAGCAACGGAATGGCCGACAACAGCGCACTAAATAACGCGAAATAAAACACGATGCGGAACGCGGGTTCGGT
>CAZBNX010000026.1:0-3303 GCA_964493255.1 uncultured Pseudomonas sp. | reverse complement strand
GGCAAGTGAGCGAGCGCGTAGAAATAGCAATACATGGCCGCCAGCCCAAAGCCGCTACGTTTGAGGTGCGCCCACGGGCGTGTGGTTTTCAGCGGATGGATGCCGCGCACCATCGCCAGCGGTAGAAAAAACACCACACCGACGGCATTCCGAAAAAACACCACCATTTCGTTATTCACGCCGTTGGCCGTGGCCTCGCGCACGCAAACACCCATTAACGCGAAAAACAGCGCCGAAAGCGCCAACAACGCCGCGCCGCGCAGCGGTTGCTGGCGGCGGGTGAGAGGAGTTGTGGTCATAAATGGTTAGCTACGCAGCAGCGCGTAAGCGTCGTTGAGGATTTTTCGACGGCTGAAAAACAGTTGCCAACGGTTGCCGCCGAGTTGTCGCCAGAGTGTGGCGCTGCGGATACCGGCCAACAACAGCGCGCGGATGCGTTCGGCGTTGCGCGGATTCTGTAAAAACTGCATTTCGCCGTGTATCTGTAAGCGCAGTTTGAAGGTGCTCAGGGTTTCTTGGTACAGCGCGGCAAACGCGGACACCACGTTATCGTGCGCGATGCCGAACAGTTGCGCCTGCTGCTCAATACTGGTTAACCGTTGACCAATCAGCTCTAGCATGTCGGGGCGTTTGGCGAGTTGCTTTTGCAATTCCATGATGCCCACGCTGTAACGCAGTGCCTCGCGGGGCAATTCAACCGGATTACGTTCCAGCGCACCGGCCAGCATTTTCAAGCCGTTGCGTAAGTTGAAATGGTCGCCGCCGTACACTTCGAGCGTATTTTTTGGGTTACGAATCAACAGGCTATTTAACAGGCAGGCCACAGGCGCTTCTTGCGCTTGGTTGGTTTTAGCGATGCGGTCAACCAATGCAGCGGCTTCAAAAATACCGGCAAGGGCAATCAGGCGTTCTTGTTCACGGTTCATGGGCGCTGAATCTCCGCATCCCACGGTGTGGTGCTTTCAATCACGCCACCGCCTAAACAAATCTCGCCATCGTAGAAAACCACCGATTGCCCCGGCGTGACGGCGCGTTGCGGGCTGTCAAACGTGACGCTGTAACCCTGTGCCGTGTGTGTCACGAGGCACGCTTGGTCTTGTTGGCGGTAGCGCACTTTGGCGGTTAAACGGCGCGGCTGGCTGAAATCAACGGGGTTGACCCAAAAAATTTCGGAAGCCGTGAGCGTGCGCGAAAACAGCCACGGGTGTTCATTGCCTTGCCCGACCAGCAGCACATTGCGGGTTAAATCTTTGGCCAGCACATACCACGCATCATCGGTGGCGTCTTTCATGCCGCCAATGCCTAACCCTTGGCGTTGGCCAATCGTGTGGTACATCAAGCCATGATGCTGGCCGATGGTTTGCCCGTCGATGGTTTGAATGTCGCCGGGTTGGGCGGGCAGATATTGCTGAAGAAAATCGCGGAAACGCCGTTCCCCGATGAAGCAAATGCCGGTGGAATCTTTCTTTTTCGCGGTCGCTAAACCGTGTTTTTCGGCGATAGCGCGCACGGCGGGCTTTTCCAATTCGCCTACAGGGAACAGCGTTTTGCTGATTTGTTCGCCACCCACGGCGTGCAGGAAATAACTTTGGTCTTTGTTGGGGTCGAGGCCTTTCAGGAGTTCGCTGCGTCCATCGGTATCGCGGCGGCGCACATAATGGCCGGTTGCGATGAGGTCAGCGCCCAGCATCAGCGCGTAATCTAAGAACGCCTTAAATTTAATTTCTCGATTACAGAGAATGTCAGGGTTGGGGGTGCGTCCGGCTTTGTATTCGGCCAAAAAATGCTCGAACACGTTATCCCAGTATTCAGCCGCAAAGTTAGCGGTATGCAGACGAATACCGATGTTGTCGCAAACGGCTTGCGCGTCGGCGAGGTCTTGTTTGGCGGTGCAATACTCGGTGCCGTCGTCTTCTTCCCAATTTTTCATAAACAGGCCTTCGACCTGATAACCCTGCTGCATCAACAACAGGGCAGAAACTGAAGAATCGACGCCGCCGGACATACCGACAATCACGCGGGTTTGGGCTGGGTCACGCATAGTCATCCGAGAACACCGTGGCAGAAGTGACAGAAAAAGCAGGCGGCGATTCTAACAGGCCATCAAGACGAGGTGCGGATTAGGGTCAGCGGCCATTGTTCACCGCGCAGATAATCATCCACGCAGCGCCCGATGAGTTCGCTGCGCCAGTGTGGGCGCTGTGCTTCTAATTCATCGCGGGTGAACCAACGTGGACCGATAATGCCGGTATCTAACGGCAATTCGGGGCGATGTTGCAGCGGACGTGCCGCAAAACAAATGCGCTGATAGGTCACGCCGTTGCTGGGTGCCGTGTAAAGATAAATGCCAATCACGCCCGTTAGCTCGACGTCCCAGCCCGTTTCTTCGAGGGTTTCGCGGCGTGCAGCCTCTAACAAACTTTCGTTCGCTTCCAAGTGTCCAGCGGGCTGATTGAAAACCACGCGGCCTTGTGCGGTTTCTTCAACCAATAAAAAGCGCCCTTGGTCTTCCACAACGGTAGCGACAGTGACATGAGGAATAAAACGGCTCATAAATGCACCCTCAAGATAAAAAACGGAAACAGAAACCCCGGCCTGAGCCGGGGTTCTGAGTGACGACAGCCGTCGTCACAACGTGGAAAGCGGGCGCTGATTAGAGTGCCGCTAATGCCGCGTTAAAGGTGGCGCTTGGACGCATGGCTTGGCCGGTTAAGGCCACGTCAGCGTGGTAGTAACCGCCCATATCAACCACCTTGCCTTGTACTTCGTTCAGCTCGGTGACGATTTTCTCTTCGTTAGCAGCCAGAGCAGCGGCCAGCGGAGCGAATTGAGCTTGCAACTCAGCGTCAATGGTTTGCGCCGCCAGTGCTTGCGCCCAGTACAGCGCCAAGTAGAAGTGGCTGCCACGGTTGTCGATTTGGCCGACTTTGCGTGATGGCGACTTGTTGCTCTCCAAGAATTGGCCGTTGGCTTGGTCGAGGGTTTCGGCCAGCACTTTGGCTTTCGCGTTGCCGGTAGTGTTGGCGAGGTGCTCCAGAGAAGCCGCCAGCGCCAAGAACTCGCCCAAAGAATCCCAACGCAGGTGGTTTTCTTCCACGAATTGCTGAACGTGCTTAGGTGCAGAACCGCCCGCGCCGGTCTCGAACAGACCACCGCCGTTCATCAGTGGCACAACGGACAGCATCTTCGCAGACGTGCCCAGTTCCATAATGGGGAAAAGGTCGGTGAGGTAGTCGCGCAGTACGTTGCCGGTCACGGAGCTGGTTTCTTGAACCGCGCGGATGCGTTGAAGAGACAGATCCA
>CAZBNX010000025.1:4909-16708 GCA_964493255.1 uncultured Pseudomonas sp. | reverse complement strand
ATTAGCGTGCAAGCCAGCTACACCGATGGGTTTGGCATGGCGGAAAGTGTCACCAGCGCGGCCACTCGCACCGTTGTAAACGTCAACGATGCACCCAGCGGCAGCGTCACTATTAGCGGCATTGCGGCTCAAAACGAAACCCTCACCGCCAGCAATACCTTGGCCGATGATGCCGACGGTATGGGCGTTATTAGCTATCAATGGCTGGCTAATGGGCGCGTTATTAGCGGTGCAACCGGCGAAACGCTCACCCTCACTCAAGCGCAAGTTGGCAAAGCCATTAGCGTGCAAGCCAGTTATACCGACGGACAAAATACGCTTGAACGCATCACCAGCACGGCAACGCAGGCGATTACGAACGTCAACGATGCTCCTACCGGCAGCGTGGCCATCAGCGGCACCGCCACACAAGGCCGCACATTGACTGCCACCAATACTTTGGCCGATGCAGATGGAATGGGCGCGCTTGCTTATCAATGGTTGGCCGATGGCGTGGTTATTAACGGGGCAACGGCTCGCACGCTGCAATTAACACAAAATCAGGTTAATAAAGCGATTAGTGTGCAAATCCGTTATACCGATTTACAAAGCACCGTTGAAACAATTAGCAGCACCGCCACCACAGCCGTTCAAAACATTAACGACGCACCCACAGGTCAATTGACTATTAGCGGTCTTATTCAAGAGGATGCGCTTATCGGCCATGAATTAAGTGCTATTAGCACACTGGCCGACACTGATGGATTAGGTGAGTTCAGTTATCAATGGCTGGCTAATGGAGCCATTATTCGCGGCGCAACCAATAGCACCTTTACGCCTACAATTCTGCAACAAGGCAAACAAATAACCGTTAAGGTTCAATATACCGATGCCTTTGGAACGCGCGAAATTATTCAGAGTGCGGCAGTTAGTTCAACGGCAGATATGCAATACGGTGATAGCGTTCGTGTCGGTTCCAACGACCGCTTACAAGGCGGTATTTTTGCCAGCGATTTATATGGTTATTCGGGCAATGATGAATTACGCGGCGGTGCCGGTGATGACCGTTTATATGGTGGTTACGGCGATGATTTCTTGTACGGCGAAGCCGATAACGACGAACTCGAAGGCGACCAAGGCAACGATAAAATTTACGGCGATGCAGGCAACGACACCTTAACCGGCGGTACGGGTAAAGATTCGTTATATGGTGGCGATGGCAACGACGTGCTCGACGGTTCCAGCGACATTGATTTCATGGACGGCGGCAACGGCGCAGACACTTATTACGTTGATAATAAAGGGGATATTGTTCGTGATAGCGGTACTGATAGTGCGAAAGATGTTCTGTATATCACCGCGTATTTGCAGGGCGGTTATGTATTAGGAGCAGGTATTGATAATGCCGTATTATCTGCGTTAGCTAATAATGCAGCCTTAACAGGTAACGCGGGTAATAATACGCTTACTGGTAATACGTCTGCGAATAACCTGAAAGGCGGTGTCGGTATTGACACCTTAAAAGGTGGTGCCGGTAATGATACGTTAATTGGCGGTGCCGGTAAGGACGTATTAAACGGCGGTACAGGCAAAGACATTTTCAAATTAGAAAAACTGATTGAAAGTGGTGTTACCGCTGCCGAGCGTGACGTGGTACAAGGATTTGTGCGTGGGCAAGATAAATTGGGCCTGTCGGCGCTTGATGCAAATACAGCGGTTGCCGGAGATCAGTCATTCGATACTATTATCAGCAAGTCAGCTACTTTTACGCAGGCAGGCCAGTTGCAATTAAAAGAAGGCATTTTATATGGCAATACCGATGCTGATGTGGGTGCTGAGTTTTCAATTGCCCTCACCGGCATCACTACCCTGACGTTAGCCGACATCATCGCTTAAACGGTTGTCTGAACTGATAAGTGGGGGGCGGCAACGTCCCCCTTTTTTTGTGTTCGTTTTAGTGGTAATAGAATCTCATTACGAGCATAAGCGGCGCAAGGAGTCGTAACATGAGTAAAACTGTAACCTTTATCGACAGTCGTCTCGCTAATCAGGCAGTTTTAACGTCTATTATTCCTGCGGATAGCCTGGTTTTCACGTTAGAAGCAGCGACTAACGGCGTGCAACAAATGGCACAAGCCTTATCCGATATGCGTGGCGTAGAAGCAATTCATCTGATTAGCCATGGTAGCCAAGGTACGCTGTCGCTGGGCGCTACAACGCTGGACGGCAATAATTTGTTGGCGCATAGCGGCATGTTACAAGCAATAGGCAGCAGTCTTACACCCACCGGTGATATTTTATTATACGGCTGTGAAGTAGCTGCGGGCGATTCAGGCGCTGCATTTATAAAACACTTAGCGCAATTAACAGGTGCCGATATTGCAGCCTCTGACGATATTTCTGGTGCTACAGCATTAGGGGGTAATGCCATTCTAGAGCAGCATGTTGGTATTATTAATAATAATACGATAAATGTTTCTCGGCTCTCTACCGTATTAGCTACAGTAAATGGCACAGAGCAAAATGATTTATTAGAAGGGTCTAGCAGTGGTGATACCTTATTAGGCGGCGCGGGTGCTGACACTATTTATGGACAGGGCGGCGCTGATCGTATTGAAGGTGGGGATGAAGACGGCGATGCGTTTGGCGATAATTTATATGGTGGCCCCGGTAACGATATTATTCTAGGGGGCGCGGGAAATGATTATTTACAAGGCGAAGGAGGGCGTGATTCTGTCTATGGCGGCGACGGGCATGATTGGCTGGGTGTAACACCGCGCACCGGAAATGATTTATTAGAAGGTGGTGCCGGAAATGATACCTTTAGTTTATGGGTATATGATGAAAATGCTGCCGTTACTATAAGTGTATTAGGTGGTGAGGGCGACGACCAAATTAATGCGTATTGTGCTGCCTGGGCAGGTGGTGACGATATTATTGTTGCAACGGGTGGCACGGGACGCGATACCTATAAGTTTAGTTCTGGTGATGGTTCGTTTAATTTATTTATTACCGATTTCCAAACCGGTGACGCTGGCGATAACATTGATATTAGTGAATTAATTAATAATAGTGTTTCTCTGTACAGGGGTTACAGTGGTGGAAATCCGTTTAGTGCGGCCAATGGTTATTTGCGTTTTACGCAAGAAGGTGCCGATACACTTTTGCAATACGATGAAGACGGTGCGTCGGGTGAAGATAGAACATGGCATACTGCCGCTACATTAAAAAATGTAAATTTGGCAGATATTACGGCAAATAATGTCAGTGAATTACCGCCAGATGGTTCTGAAGTTCTCGGTATCGAAATGATAGGTAGCGAGGGTGATGATACGCTAGTCGGTAGTTATTTTAATGACACCTTAATAGGTAGTTCGGGCCGCGATAGTATTAATGGCAGTGGTGGAGCTGATTGGATTGAAGGGGGTGACGAAGCAGGCGAATGGCTTGGTGACTATATTGATGGCGGCGCAGGTAATGACACAATATGGGGCAATGAAGGGAATGATTATTTATCTGGTGATTCAGGGGATGACAGTCTTGAAGGCGGTAATGGTAATGATACGTTAATGGTTAATCACGGCGCGAGCGGTAATGATACATTAAATGCGGGCGCTGGTGATGATACCCTTAATATTTGGGTGCATGATAATAAACTAGCGCAAACGATTACAGCTGATGGCGGAGAGGGTAATGATACTTTCAGTCTGTCAGTGACTAATTATGGAATGAGTGCTCTGGATGACCAAATCATCGTAACGGGAAGTGCTGGCCGTGATACCTATAAGTTCTTTATGGCATGGGGAGCAAACTCTATCACGGTGACAGATTTTGCTGCGGGTGCGGATGGTGATTTCTTGGATGTTAATACACTATTAAATTATAGTGCTGAAGAGAATAGAGGTTATACCGCAGGCAATCCTTTCAGTGCAGAGAATGGTTATCTCCGGTTTATTCAATCTGGAACAGACGCATTGTTACAATATGATGCTGACGGTGTACAGGGGCTCTCTAATAGTTGGACAACCGCAATAACGCTGCAACATACTGATATTACAAAAATTACCCGCGAGAATTTTATCAATAATATTGATCCGACGGGCGCTACACTTGATGGCCTTGCTATTACCGGTAGTGACAGTGATGAAACATTAACCGGTGGTAGTTTTAATGATACGTTGCTGGGCGGCTCAGGCGTTGATCTTATAAACGGTAATGGTGGCGATGATTGGCTAGAAGGTGGAGATGAGCCATTCGGTTGGGTAGGCGATAATATTTTTGGCGGTGTAGGTAATGACACTTTATTAGGTGGTTCTGGTAATGATCAATTAAATGGAAATGTTGGTAACGACAGTGTTGACGGTGGTGCCGGTGATGATTACTTCGATATACAAGGCGGTGCTGGCCAAGATACTGTATTAGGCGGTGCGGGTAATGATACATTTAATACATGGGTTTATGATTATAGCGGTACACAAACAGTCTATATAAATGCAGGTGATGGCGATGACCAGATTAATTTGTCTGTTGCTAATTGGTCTGGTGAAGATGAGGCTGTTACTGTTGTAGGCGGTTCTGGTGTTGATACCTATAAATTCCTGTCGGGAGGTAATGCTTATAATATTTTTGTGAATGATTTCACGACCGGCATCGGTGGTGATTATATTGATGTCAGTGTATTACTGGATTATAGCAGCGAAGAGCAACGCGGCTACGCTGATGGTAATCCAATGAGTCTTCAAAACGGGTATTTGCGTCTTATTCAACAAGGCGAAGATACTTTATTGCAATATGATGAAGACGGTGCTGTTCGCACGCAATTTACATGGCACACGGCGCTGACGCTGCATAATGTCAACGCAGCCAATATCGGCGCTTATAATTTCCGACCTATTAACATAGTGGGCACTAATGGAGATGACACCTTAGAAGGTAGTTTAGGTGTTGATACCTTAAAAGGCGGCCTGGGTAATGATGTACTCAATGGCGGTTGGGGTAATGATTCCATGAGTGGCGGTCTTGGCAATGATACCTATTATGTAGATGATGTGCTTGATATGACTAAAGAATCTGCCAAACAAGGTATTGATACCGTTGTGGCAGATATTGATTTTATGTTAGGTAAAAATATAGAAAACCTGCAACTTGATGAAAACGCGCGCGAAGGTACAGGTAATGCGCTAAATAATACGATTACAGGAAACGTAGCCAGTAATAAATTAGAAGGTGGTGAGGGTAATGATACCCTTAATGGCGGTGGTGGTAGCGATACTTTGTCGGGCGGTATTGGTAATGACCGTTTGTTAGCCGGTGCAGGTAATGATGTTTTTGTCGCGAATGATGCTGGGCGAGATCAATACAACGGCGGTGCTGGCAAAGATACCGTCAATTATGAAAGTGCTACGCAGACTGTAACCGTTAATTTGGCCTCTGGTACGGCATCAAGTCTCAAAGGCTCTATTGATAAATTAATTAGTATTGAAGATGTTATAGGTGGTTCAGGTAATGATGAAATTACAGGTAATGCGGCTAACAATATATTAAACGGTGGCGCTGGTGATGATAATTTAGCCGGTGGCGCAGGTAATGATATTTATATTATTGATACGGCTGCCGATTTTATCAAAGAAGTAGCTAATAAAGGTATTGATACCGTTCAATCTTCTGTTAGCTTCACGCTAGGCCAATATATAGAAAACCTGACGTTAGCGGGTAGTTCTGCACTGTCAGCAACGGGTAATGATGCTGCTAATTTATTAGTAGGGAATGTTGCTGATAACACCCTTACAGGCGGATTGGGACAGGATGTATTAACAGGTGGGTCAGGTGCTGACTGTTTCGTATTCACCGCTTTAGCTGATAGCGGGGTTACGAGTAAAACGCAAGATATTATTCGTGACTTTTCAGTTGGAAGTGATTTAATTGATTTGGCCGCATTAGATGCAGATAGCCAAGTGGTGGGTAATCAATCGTTTGTTGGCTTTATTGATAGCAATGCAATGTTCTCAGCCGCTGGGCAGTTAAAAATAAAAGAAAATGTACTGTATGCTAACGTTGATAGTGATAGTCTCGCAGAGTTTTCTGTTAAATTAACGGGCATTAGCGTACTTACTATGAATGATATTCTTGCTTGATATCAGTGCAATAAAAAGGGGGACTTGTGTAGTCCCCTTTTGCGTAAAGGGGCTGCCGCAACGAAGTCTATGCACAAAAGTGCAAGATACTCAGGCAGTCAAAACGCGGTGTCTTTGATACTGTTACCAGTATACAGAGTGAAAAAAAAGAAAGATTTGTTAATTTTGTGCTGTTGTTGTTCCTGTCGTATGCCGATATAAGTAGTCAGGCACGCCATGAGCTTGCATCGTCAGAAAGGAGTTTTTTATGAGTAGCATCGTTTTTTTTGATAGCCGCGTTGAGAATCGGACGGCATTAATTGCCGTTTTTCCCGTTGATAGCACTTTTGTTGAGTTGCAATCCAACCAAGATGGTTTGCAACAAATTGCCAGTGCGTTAACAGGTTATAAAAATCTGAGTGCGATCCACATCGTAAGTCACGGTAGCGTGGGCGCGGTTTATGTGGGCGCAACAGTTATTAATAATCAAAATATTGCTTCTTATGAGCAGTTGCTCGCAGGCATTGGTAATAGCTTAAATGAGAATGGCGATATTTTAGTTTATGGTTGTGACATTGCTGGGGGCGAAGAAGGCAATCACTTTGTTAATCAATTAGCACATTTTACAGGTGCGGATGTTGCCGCATCTACAAATATAACAGGAGTGGGTGGAGATTGGCAGTTAGAGAAAAAAACAGGTGTTATTGAAAGTGAGTTTATTATGCCATCAACGTATCAATCATCTTTAGCGGTGACTGATGGTTTTGTTGTTGATGTATATGGAACAGAAGGTGTAGATTGGCAAATCAATGGTTCCGAACACAATAACCGGATGTATGGTTATGGTGGCGGTGATTATATGTATGGAAATGAAGGCAGTGATACCATTGACGGTGGTGCGGGTAATGATTACTTAAACGGCGGCGATGATAATGACCTATTATTAGGCGCGGCAGGTGATGATGAGCTGCGAGGTAATGCCGGCGACGATACATTAAATGGCGGTGTTGGTAATGATAAACTTGAAGGTGATACGGGCACCGATGTTTATCAGTTTTCCTTGGGTGGTGGTCAAGATAAAATAAATGCCGAAGATTACGGCGGAAGTGATGTCGATCGTATTGTGTTTGACAATACGATCTCTGTTAATGCAGTGCGTCTCAGCCGAAAAGTAGCAACAGATGATTTAGTTATTAGCTTTTCTGGAAATACCACTGATACGCTAACGGTATTAAATTACTTTAATCAATCGGCAGAAACGCAAGGGTATAGCCGAATAACACTTAACTTTGCAAATGGTACCGTTTGGAATAGCGAAGATATTAGTCAAAAAGTTATTTCGATGGATGGCACTACCGCTTCTGATTGGATGTACGGTACTGCTGGTGCTAACGTAATGCGTGGCAATAGTGGTAACGATTACATATATGGTTATGATGGTAATGATACGTTAGAAGGTGGAGATGGCGGTGACCAAATAGAAGCAGGAGATGGCGCTGATGTATTGCGAGGTGATGCCAGTAATGATCGCCTATATGGTAATAGTGGTGATGACATCTTAAATGGTGGTACGGGTAACGATTTATTAGAAGGTAACGCGGGGTCGGATACTTATGTTTTCGAAGTAGGCTCCGGTCAAGATCAAGTTAATGCGTATGATTATAATAGCACTGATGTAGATGTAGTGCAGTTTGGCGCTGGTTTTACTACCTCGGATGTGCGTTTTGCGCGCGGGTTATCTACTGATGATTTAGTGGTTAGCTTCCTTGATAAAACAGATACACTCACAGTTAAAAATTATTTTGGATATTCGCCAGATATAGAAGGTTACAACCGTATTAAATTTAGCTTTACGGATGGTACGCTGTGGAGCATTGACGATATTCTGGTCAAAGTAGTCAGTGTTGAAGGTAGCTCTTCCGGTAATTATTTGTACGGTACAGCTAACCCTAATGCAATTCGTGGTAATGCCGGTAATGATTACTTATATGGCTATGCTAATAGCGATACGCTGGAAGGTGGCGATGGTAATGATGAAATTCAATCGGGTACCGATAACGATTTAGCAAAAGGTGATGCGGGTAATGATCGCCTGTATGGTAACGACGGCGATGATACGTTAGACGGTGGCACGGGTAATGATGTTTTAGAAGGTAACGCAGGCGCCGATACCTATATATTTAATCTAGGTTCTGGTCAGGATCAAATCAATAATTACGATTACAATAGCAGTGACGTTGATACTGTATTGTTTGGTGCTGACATTACCGCAAATACGTTGCGTTTCGCGCGCTCTTTATCGGGTGATGATTTAGTTATTAGTCTTTCTGGTAGCACAGATACGCTTGCCATTGATAATTACTTTGGTCATTCGCCCGATGTAAATGGATATAGTCGTATCAAGTTAAAATTTACGAATGGCGTTACGTTAGACGCAGAAGACCTTCTGAAAAAAGTAGTTAGTATGGAGGGTAGTTCGTCGGGCGACTATTTGTATGGAACCGCTAACCCCAATAGTATGCGTGGTAATTCAGGCAACGACTATTTATATGGTTACGCCCAAAACGATACCTTAGAAGGTAGCGATGGTAACGATCAAATTGAGGGCGGTGACGATAATGATGTTTTGCAAGGCGATGCGGGTAACGATCGTTTGTATGGTAATACCGGCGACGATACCTTAAATGGCGGTGCGGGTAATGATTTCTTAGAAGGTGGCCAAGGTGTTGATACATATCGCTTTGGTATCGGTTCAGGCTTAGACCAAATCAATAACTACGACTACAATAGTGGTGATATTGATCGTATTTTATTAGGTTCAGGTATTACGAGCGATAAAGTTAGTTTTGCTCGTGCGTTGGGTACTGATGATTTAGTTTTGCGTTTAACGGGTAATACGGATACGTTAACTGTTAAAGATTACTTTAATAGTGGCGCTGAAATTTACGGTTTTAATCGAATTACCATGAGTTTTAATGATGGTACTGTGTGGGACGTGGAAACACTAAGTACGCACGTCATTAATATGCTGGGTAGTTCATCAAATGACTGGTTGTATGGTGCTTCGAATCCAGATTTTATGCAGGGTGGCAGTGGCAATGACTATTTATATGGTTACGGCGGCTCTGACACCTTAGATGGTGGCGACGGTAGTGATAATATCGAAGGTAATGATGGCGCAGACCTTTTAATAGGTGGCGCAGGCAATGACCGCCTTTATGGTAAAGATGGTAATGATACTTTAAATGGCGGTGCTGGCAACGACCAGTTAGAGGGGCAGGCAGGCGCTGACGTTTACACGTTTGATATTGGTTCAGGTCAAGATGAAATTAATGCCTATGACTATAATAACAGCGATATTGATATCGTAAGTATGGGCGCTGGTATCACAACCAGTTCTCTTATGATGAGTCGTGTGGTTAATACAGATGATTTATTGATTCGTTTGACAAACAGCACAACAGATTCACTCAAAATAAAAAGCTACTTTAGTTATGACTCAGGCACGCATGGCTATAGTCGTATTGAGTTAAAGTTTACTGATGGTTCTAGTTGGAGTAATGGTGTTTTCACGATTGCTAACCCTAATAATGCACCCACGGGTAATCTCACCATCTCAGGTAATGCTGCACAAGGTCGAACATTAACCGCAGTAAGTAATTTAGCTGATGCTGATGGTTTAGGTACATTAAATTATCAATGGTTAGCGAATGGTGCTCTTATTGAAGGTGCAACGAGTGCCACGTTTACGCTGGGTTTAGCACAAGTAGGTAAAGTGATTAGTGTGCGCGCTAATTATACCGACGGATTAAATAATGCTGAAAGTGTAGTGAGTGCGGGTACTACAATCGTTGCGGGTGTCAATAATGCACCTACGGGACGGCTTACTATTAGTGGCGTTATTAACCCAGAGCAAACACTCACTGCTGTGAGTACTATCGCTGATGCTGATGGTCTAAGCACGCTTAATTATCAATGGTTTGCGGACGGTAATGCTATCAATGGTGCGACTGCTCGCACCTTCGTGCTGACCAGCGCGCAATTGGGGAAAAGTATCAGTGTACAAGCCAGCTATACCGATAACTTAGGTAACGCTGAAGTGGTGCAAAGTGCGGCTACGGGAGCTGTTACTATTGCTCAAGAAGCAGGAATTGTTTTCGGCAATATAAACGGGTTATCGACGAGTGAAGCCGGTAGTTCTGCCGAATTCCAAGTGTCGTTGCGCGCTGAACCTCGCCATAACGTGACGCTGACGTTCACCATTAATGATGCAACAGAAGGTAAATTCCAAAGTAGTGGTAATGCGACCGCCACCATTACATTCACAGCCAATAATTGGAATACACCGCAAACAATCACTTTATTAGGCGTTGACGACAGTCTAAGTGATGGTAATATGGCTTACGTTATTAGCACTCGCGTAAGTTCAGAAGATTTACGTTATGACGGTATGCGAAGTGGCAGTGGTTTGTCAGTGCCGACAATTACCATTGCTAATACCGATGATGATGCACCCGATGAATGGTATGGCGACGCTGGCGGTACTGCTATTGCTGATTTACATACTGGCGGCAACGGTGACAGTGATTTATATGGCTTAAATAGTCGTGATGAATTACATGGTGGCAATGGTAACGACCGCCTTTATGGCGGTAATGGTGACGACGTATTATATGGCGATGCTGATAACGATGAGCTTGAGGGTGATCAAGGTAACGACAAATTATACGGTAATATCGGGAATGACACCTTAACCGGTGGTACGGGTAAAGATTCCTTATATGGCGGTGATGGTAACGATGTGCTCGACGGTTCAAGTGACCGTGATTTTATGGACGGTGGTAATGGTGCAGACACTTACTACGTTGATAATATAGGAGACGTTGTTCGAGATACCGGCACCGATAATGCTAAAGACGTACTTTACGTTACTGCTTATTTGCAAGGCGGTTATGTATTGGGCGCTGGTATTGATAACGCGGTGCTGGCAGCGTTAGCTAATAATGCCTCGCTAACAGGCAATGCGGGTAAAAACGTTTTAACGGGCAATGCTTCTGCGAATGCGCTAAAAGGTGGTGCTGGTGTTGATACCTTAAATGGCGGCGCAGGTGATGATACGTTAATCGGTGGTGCGGGTAAGGATGTATTAAGTGGTGGTGCGGGTAACGATATTTTCAAATTAGAAAAACTGATTGAAAGTGGTCTTACTGCAACGGTTCGTGACACCGTACAGGGTTTCGTGCGCGGACAAGATAAATTAGGTCTTTCTAGTTTGGACGCTAATTCAACTGTTACTGGAAATCAGGCATTTAGTGCATTTATTAACAGTACGGCGGAGTTTACAAAAGCTGGGCAGTTGCAGTTTAAGAATGGTGTACTCTATGGCAATACGGACAACGACGCTGCTGCCGAGTTTTCGATTGCGCTTACGGGTATTAGTACGCTAACGATGTCAGACGTTATTGCTTAGTTATTTTAATAAAGGGGAGAATTTTCTCCCCTTTCAAGGGTTGGAGAGTTTTATTATGATTTTTATTGAGTCAGAAATTACGTTAGAGCATGTGGATACTCTTCCTGATGCAGAGTTTGTCGTCAGTGAAATTGACAACACTCTCGTTGGCATAACTAATCTCATGTATGTTGCCGAAAGTACCGAAAGTACCGAAAGTACCGAAAGTACCGAAAGTACCGAAAGTACCGAAAGTAC
>CAZBNX010000025.1:0-4683 GCA_964493255.1 uncultured Pseudomonas sp. | reverse complement strand
ACCGAAAGTACCGAAAGTACCGAAAGTACCGAAGAAAGCGAAGTTCAGATTCGCTATATGTTGACATCTATGCCGCCAGAAAACTTTCGCACTACTACTGTAGAAGATGAAGTGGCGGAGTTATCGGTTATTAACGAAATAACTCCTGAAGTTGTTTTAGTTTCGGATACTGAAACAGTTCCTGAAATTATTTTCACTTCTGATTTTTTTGAGGATACTGAAGTAGTCAATCCAGTTTTTGATGTTGATCTGATTTCAGATAAATCGGCTGAGAATAGTGATCTCATTGAGAACGTTATTGCTATTGAAGATTTTCCGATTGCGTATATGAATTCTGATACTGAAACATCCTTGAGTGATGTCGAAATCACGGCTGTAGGGGCTGAAATTTTACCCGAACTTTTATTAACCAAAGCCGATAATTATATCGGTAGCGATGATGCTAATTGGATTCGTGGTTTAGAAGGTCGAGACCGCTTGAATGGTAAGGGCGGTGATGACGTTTTAGAAGGTGGTGTTGGTCGAGACGACTTATACGGTGACATTGGAGCAGATACGCTTAATGGTGGTGATGGGCGCGACCGTTTATATGGTGGTGAAGGCCGTGATATTTTGGACGGTGGTGCCGGTCGTGACCGCTTTATTTTTGATAACGTAACTGATAGCGGTATTACAGCCGAAACGCGTGACGTTATTAACGATTTTGTGCAAGGTGAAGATAAAATTAAACTGGCCAAAATTGATGCCAATACCGAAAAGCTAGGTAATCAAGCATTTAATAGCTTTATTGAAAGTCAGGCCGTTTTCACTAAAGCTGGACAGTTACAGCTTAAAGACGGGGTGTTATATGGCAATACGGATGCTGATAGCGATGCCGAGTTTTCTATTGAACTGACGGGTGTGACCTCAATTTCGATGCTAGATGTTATTGCTTAATATATTAAATGCCCCCTTTTTTTAAAGGGGGCTTTGATGAAAGTTATATAAAGAGGAAGTGTATGATGAATAGTAACTCGATAAGCGTCCTTACTATTAGCGGAACTCCGCAACAAGGACAGCAATTACGTCTTACGTTGCGTGATGCTGATGGTTATTCGCGTGAAGTCGTGCGTTATCAATGGTTTGCAGATGGGCAGCCAATTGCCAATGCGGAAAAAACGACGTTGCGATTGACGCAAGATGAAGTAGGTAAAGCCATTAGCGTACAAGCCATTTATACTGATAATAAAGGTATATTGGAAACGCCAACAAGCATTGAAACAGATATTGTTATTAATAGTAATGACTTACCGACGGGTTATCTTAGCCTTGAGGGTATTCCAGAGCAAGGGCAACGCTTGCGCGTTAATACAAGTGAAATTGAAGATGCTGACGGTTTAGGTTCTTTTAACTATCGTTGGTTAGCTGATGGTGAAATTATTGAAGGAGCAGTTAGGCAAACGCTTTTGTTAACGCAAGAGCAGGTCGGTAAAGTTATTACTGCACAAGTATTGTATGTCGATGCGCGTGGCACCTCAGAGATTATTACTAGTCCAGAAAGTGATTTAATTGGAAATATTAACGATGTGCCAACAGGTAATGTCAGTATTAGAGGATTAGTTACTGAAAATCAGGTATTGACCGCTACTCATGATTTGCATGATGCAGATGGCATGGGTGATGTGAGTTATCAATGGCTGGTTGATGGATTGGATATTAGTGGCGCAACTGGACGCACGTTACGATTGACCACTGATTTAGTGGGGCAGCCTATTGCTGTGCGTGTCACTTATGTTGATATGATGGGCGATGAAAACAGTGTTACAAGTATTAATACTGACTTTGTAGGTATTTCCAAAACGGGAACTCTATTAAATAATACGCTTAATGGCAGTATTGGCGCTGACAGTCTAAGTGGTCTAGCAGGTTCTGATACATTAAACGGAAAAGCAGGGAATGATTTATTAAAAGGAGGAGCAGGGGCAGATACATTAAATGGTAGTGCTGGCCATGATACTTTAATAGGCGGTACGGGTAAGGATATATTAAATGGTGGTACTGGTGCTGATTGTTTCAAATTTACTTCTATAACGGAAAGCGGATTGACATCGGCAACGCGCGATACGATAAATGATTTTGTACGCGGAAAAGATAAGATTGATTTATCATTGATTGATGCTAACACTGCTGCTGTCGGTAATCAGGCATTTACCACATTTATTCGTAGTGGCGGCGTGTTTAGTGAAGCGGGACAGCTAAAAATAAAAAATGGTATTTTGTATGGTAATACCGATAGTGATACGGCTGCTGAATTTTCTATCCAGATTATAGGTGTTACAGATTTAGCGTTGGCTGATGTTGTAGCTTAAAATAAGGAGGATTATCCTCCTTTTTTATTGATTGATTATTAATTTATAGGATGAAATTTATGTCTACAAATACAGCACCTATTTTGACGTTGCAAGGAAGCAATATTTATACTGAAGGCGGTCAGCCGATTGTATTAGACGAGCTTGCTAATATTATTGATACAGAGCTTGCTGCTTTAGCAAATGAAGTAGGTAACTATTCAGGTGCGACGTTAAGATTGCAGCGTGTAGGTACCTTAATGCCAGAGGATACTTTTCATGCTTTGGGGGATTTACGTTTTAACGGAACAAATTTGTTGTTATCTGATGTAACAGTGGGGAGTGTTAGTAATAGTGCAGGGCGTTTATTTGTTACATTTAATAGCAATGCAACTCAGGAGCGTTTAGATACAGTTTTAACCAGTATTGGTTACAGCAATAGTTCGGATGCGCCTTCAGTTAATGCTGACATTGAATGGAGTTTCAGAGATGGAAATACAGGCGTTCAAGGCGATGGTATTAATTTAGAAGTAACGGGTATTACCAGTATTAGTATTGAGCCGGATAATGATGTAGGGTCAGTATCGGTACGCGGAACGACGACGCAGGGCCAAATACTGACCGCAATAATCAGTGAACCCGATAATTTTAATGCGGCTGATGTTTCCTATGAATGGTTAGCCGGTGGTGAATTAATAGAAGGTGCCACTGGAAGTACCCTTTTGCTAGAGCAGGGTATGGTAGGTAAAGCAATTCGCGCCCGCGTCAGTTATATAGATGATTATGGGTATACAGAATCCAGTACCAGTCTTGCAACGGCATCAATTACTAATATTAATGATGCCCCCAGTGGCGCTCCAGTTATTTTTGGTACCTTAGAGCAAGGTCAAGAGCTGAGTGTTTTCACAGAAGATTTGAATGATGCTGACGGTTTAGGTACGCTAAATTATCAATGGTTAGCGGATAATGTAATTATTAATGGTGCAACCAATAGTACGCTGGTTTTAGGACAAGGCCAAGTTAATAAAGTAGTTAGTGTTCGTGTTACTTATACAGATGAACAAGGAACTAATGAGCGTTTGTTGAGTGAAAGTACAGGTGTTATTACTAATATCAATGATGCACCTACTGGCTCGCCTCTTATTACAGGTACTGTCACGCAAGGTCAGGTACTTAATGCTTCGATAGGTACTGTTAGTGATGCTGATGGTTTGGGTGCTGTAAGTTATAAATGGCTAGCAAATGGCTTTGAAATTGATAGTGTGACCGGGAGTCGATTAGTTCTTACGCAAGATTTAGTGGGTAAAGCGATTAGTGTGCAGGTCAGTTATACCGATAGTTTTGGTGTTGCAGAAACAGCGGTGAGTGCTCAAACGGCTACTGTTTTAAATACGAATGATCGTCCGCAAGGACGAGTCACCATTGAAGGCGAACCGATACAAGATGAATTATTAGTGGCCAGTGCCGAGGGATTAACGGACGCCGATGGTTTAGGTACTTTTAATTATCAATGGTTAGCCAATGGTCAGCCTATTGTAGGTGCAACGCAAGAAACGCTATTACTTGATCAATCAGTTGTAGGAAAGCGCGTGAGTATGCGTGTCACCTATACGGATGAATTAGGTGCTACAGAAGTTGTCACAAGTTCGCAAACATCTGTTATCGAAAATATCAATGATCCCCTTTTGGGTGATGTGAGATTAAATGGTTTAGCATTACAGGGTGAAACGCTAACAATTACGCATACGCTCGCGGATGCGGATGGTTTAGGTGTTTTTGCTTATCGCTGGTTTGCTGATGGGGTATTAATTAGTGGCGAAACTACGAATCGTTTATTATTAAATCAAGCCCACATTGGCAAAACAATTGAAGTGCGTATTAGTTACACTGATCGCCAAGGTACATCTGAAAGCGTAATAAGTACGCCTTCGGCAATTGTTGGACGATTATTTGCTGGAACGCGCAATGATGACGCGCTTTTAGGGACACAGGGTGCAGATCGTTTTACCGGATTAGAAGGTAACGACAGTTTTAATGGTGCGGGTGGAAACGATACGCTGAATGGCAGTGCAGGAAACGATACGCTGGATGGTGGTATTGGTGCGGATATACTGAGTGGCGGCGCGGGCGATGATACCTATCTTATTGATATTGAAGAAGATTCAATCGTCGAAGTGCAAGATTCTGGGCAAGATACTGTGCTCAGTGCCATCAGTTACACTTTGGGCGCGAATTTGGAAAATCTCACATTAACAAGTGAGGTTGCACTGAATGGTACTGGCAATGAATTAGCCAATTTAATTATTGGTAATAGTGCCGCGAATAGTTTGAGCGGTGCAAACGGTAACGATACGCT
>CAZBNX010000024.1:0-17316 GCA_964493255.1 uncultured Pseudomonas sp. | reverse complement strand
GCTGACGGAAGTTCAGCGTCCAGTTGAACGATGGGCTGTTGTTGTAAACCAGTTTGGCGTTAGGGATGACTTTACGGATTTCGTCCATCATGCCTTTGATCTGGCCTACGTGAGGCTTCTCGGTTTCAATCCACAGCAGATCAGCGCCGTTTTGCAGAGAAGTGATGCTGTCCAGAACGCAACGCTCTTCGCCTGTGCCTTTACGGAATTGGAACAGGTTAGAAGGCAGACGCTTAGGACGCAACAGTTTGCCTTCACGCTTGATTACGACATCGCCGTTGCCTAAATCGGCCTCAGAAATTTCTTCGCAATCCAGGAAAGAGTTGTACTGGTCGCCCAGATCACCTGGCTCTTTGGTGACAGCGATTTGCTTAGTCAGGCCAGCACCCAGAGAGTCAGTACGCGCAACAATAACACCGTCGTCAATGCCCAGCTCCAAGAATGCGTAACGAACTGCAGCAATCTTAGCGAGGAAATCAGCGTGAGGAACGGTTACTTTACCGTCTTGGTGGCCGCACTGCTTTTCGTCAGATACTTGGTTTTCGATCTGAATGCAGCAAGCACCGGCTTCGATCATTTTCTTAGCCAGCAGGTAGGTAGCTTCTGGGTTACCGAAGCCCGCATCGATGTCCGCGATGATTGGGACAACGTGAGTTTCGAAACCTTCGATTTGAGCCAGCAGCTCTTCTTCTTTTGCTGTGTCGCCAGCGGCACGAGCAGCATCCAGAGCAGTGAACAGCAGATCCAGTTCACGAGAGTCAGCTTGACGCAGGAAGGTGTACAGCTCTTCAATCAGGCTAGAAACAGCTGTTTTTTCGTGCATGGACTGATCGGGCAGTGGGCCGAAATCAGAACGCAGAGCAGCAACCATCCAGCCAGACAGGTACAGGTAACGCTTATCGGTGGTTTTCAGGTGTTTTTTGATGGAGATCAGCTTTTGCTGACCAATGAAGCCGTGCCAGCAGCCCAGAGATTGGGTGTAAACGCTGCTGTCCGCATCGTACTCAGCCATGTCTTTACGCATGATGGCGGCAGTGTACTTGGCAATATCCAGACCGGTTTTGAAACGGTTTTGGAGGCGCATGCGAGCTGCGGACTCAGGGTTAATGGCGCTCCAGCTGCTGCCGAATTTTTCTTTCAGCGCGGCAACTGCGTTGATCTCGTTTTGGTAAGCGGACATGTGCAATCCTTCAAGAAGAATGTTTCATTGAGCAGCGACACAGGTACGAACTAAAAAATAGCCCGCATCTATTCCATCGCAAGTGCTCACCGCAGGCGTCATGGCAGCCAGGAGACAAAACAAGATTGACGCATTGCTTTTAGCTGCCTTGTCGCACCGCCGGTTGGGGTGCTGACACGTTTTGAATTGTACAAAACGTCAAACCAATCTAAGGGTTTTGGTCAGCGGGAGCGGTAGAATCATGCGCTGCACGCTGGTACATCGTCAATCAGTTTTGTAGTTTTTTTTTACGTAAACTACAAAGTACAAGAATCGTATTGAGCGTTGATAGCAACAACGCTCAATGTATGTTTTTTCACTAAATTAGTGTGAATTTCTCACCATCTCTATATGTGGAATGCCTGCATCTAAAAATTCTGAGCTAGAAACCTGAAATCCTAATCGCTCATAAAATGGGATTGCGTAAGTTTGCGCTGTTAAAATTTGGCGAAAAATTCCCATGCGTTCCGCTTCTGCGATGACGGCTTTCATCAGCAATTCTCCGATATGCAGTCCGCGCCAATCGCGTAAAACGGACACTCGACCAATGCGCCCATCTTTTTGTAATCGCGCCGTTCCAACGGCAAATCCTTCCTCATGCGCTAAAAAATGCACTGAGTGTTCATCTTCGTCGTCCCACTCTAACTCGTGTGGAACGCCTTGCTCGATGATAAAAACGGCTTCTCGTATTTTGCGTATATCGGAATTGTCCGTGCTCCATCGAGCGGTTCGTACTTTTATATCACTCATAATCTAAAGTCTCCCAACTACCTTGTTTTACGAGCTCATGAATTAGCGTTAAAGCATCATCGTTATCTAGCCAGTCTACCAATTCATTCATGGTTAGTTCTGTTTCTGTGCAAAAAAGTTCTATTAATTTTTTTAATGAAGAGTCAAGATAACGGCTTCCTCCGCTGGAAAATAATTGTAAATAGCCACCATGCTCGCTCCATGCTAAACGGGCACTAGGATTTTTTATTAAAACGCCACCTTCTGATAAGTAGTTAAATAAATACTCAAAGTCAATTTCGTTGCTTGCCACAAGCTCAGGATAACGTGGCTCTGTCATAAACTGACCAAACCAAGTCGTCAGCAAGTCTTCATCGTTTAAATATTTAGAAATAGCCTCCTTTAAGTTGTTTATATCGCCAGATTCTATTTGATGTGGTTTTTTTGTAGCTAAGCGATTAGCATCGCAGTAACGAATATCGTCAGAAATAAACTGTCCGATGAAATCAGTAAATCCAGTTAGAATTTCGTTTACGCTAGGTGCGCGAAATCCAACTGAAAAAGTTAAAGATTCACCTTGTGCGATACCGTAATGCGCTAGCCTAGGTGGGAGATATAGCATGTCACCCGGCTCTAATAAAAACGCTTCGTTTTGCTCAAAGTTAGCTAAGATTCTTAAATCTGGGTGCTCTATTAATTGACTATTTGCGTCACATAATTGACCTAGTTTCCAGTGGCGCTTTCCCTCAACTTGCAATAAAAAAACGTCGTAATTGTCATAATGTGGTCCTACACTTCCACCATCGACCGCATAGCTAATCATAATATCGTCTATGCGCCAGGTGGGTAAAAATTGGAACTTTGATAAAAGATCATTTAATTCAGGTACAAACTGATCTACGGCTTGGACTAATAGGGTCCAATTCTTTTCTGGCAATTGAGTGTAAATGCTTTCTTCAAAAGGACCGTGGAGTAATTCCCATGGAGTTTCGCCGTTCTACAAAATGATACGAGACTCAACGCTTTCTTCGTGTGAAAGTCCGGCAAGTTCGTCTGCAGAAATAGGACTTTTGTAGCCGGGTAGCGCTTTTTTAATTAATAAAGGTTTTTTTTGCCAAAAAAATTTCAAAAATTCCTGAGGGGTTAAATTTCCCAATAAATTAAGCGGTAAATCTGGTGGTATACTCATGATGAACCTTTATAGAAGTCCGGTACCATCACATGGTAATGATACCGGACAAATAATCAAATTTGTTGGGCTTGTTCAACCGCATTCCCGATATACTTAGCAGGCGTTAATGCGCGTAACTCTGCTTTGGCTTTCTCTGGGATTTCAAGTGTGTCGATAAACTGTTGTAGTGCCTCGGCACTAATGCCTTTACCCCGAGTGAGTTCTTTTAGTTTCTCGTACGCATTTTCTACTGAATATCGCCGCATTACTGTTTGTACAGGCTCAGCTAATACTTCCCAGCAGTTGTTTAAATCCTCAATTAAGCGAGATTGATTGAGCTCAAGTTTATGAATGCCTTTCAAACTTGATTCATAAGCAATTATACTGTGAGCTATGCCAACACCTAAGCTTCGCAATACAGTAGAGTCAGTTAAATCACGCTGCCATCTTGATATTGGTAGTTTGCTGGCTAAATGCTGCATTATTGCATTGGCTATACCTAGATTTCCTTCTGAGTTTTCGAAATCGATTGGATTTACCTTGTGAGGCATAGTAGATGAGCCGATTTCGCCAGCAACTGTTTTTTGTTTGAAATAACCTAAAGAGATATAACCCCAAATATCTCGATCAAAGTCGATTAAAATGGTGTTAAATCTTGCGATTGCATCGTAAAGTTCGGCAATGTAATCATGTGGTTCAATTTGCGTTGTATATGGATTCCATGTCAATCCTAAATCAGTTTCGATAAATTCTTGAGCATTGGAAGCCCAATCAATATCAGGGTAAGCAGAAAGGTGAGCATTATAGTTTCCTACAGCACCATTCATTTTTCCAAGTAAAGGAACTGACTCGATTTGCTTAATTTGACGCTCTAAACGGTAAACTACATTAGCAAACTCTTTTCCCATTGTTGTGGGTGATGCAGGTTGGCCATGAGTTCGTGACAACATTGGAACTTCAGCAAATTGTACAGCTAATTGACGTATTACAGATGTTAGCTCACGCATAAGTGGTAACAAAATATCGTCACGACCTTCTTTGAGCATTAAAGCGTGAGATAAGTTATTTATATCTTCACTGGTGCAGGCGAAGTGAATGAATTCGCTTATATTCGCCAACTCTGGAAGTGTAGACACTTGCTCTTTGAGTAAGTATTCGACTGCTTTTACATCATGATTAGTCGTGCGCTCAATTTCTTTGATGCGTTGCGCGTGTTCTAATTGAAAGTCTTCGGCTAAAGCGTTCAGTAATGTATTTGCTTCAGGAGAAAAGGTAGCAACTTCTGTGATCCCAGTATGACTTGCCAGTCGTTGCAACCAGCGTACTTCTACTTTCACACGGTTACGGATTAAGCCGAATTCGCTGAAAATAGGGCGAAGACTAGCTGTTTTACTGGCATAGCGACCATCAACCGGTGATACTGCTGTGAGTGAAGATAGCTGCATAATTTGTCTCTATGAATGAGTGCTAAAAGGAAGCCGGATTATACATGGAGTAATCCGGCTTTATGGTTTCTTTAGGTGGGCGTGATCACGCTTAGCTAGGTATACGGAAGGTAGCTACTAACTCTACTAGCTCTTCGGCTTGATGGTTAAGACTGGATGCAGCCGCTGCCATTTCTTCTATGATATTAGCGTTTTGCTGAATTGCGTGATCTACCTGCGTCATGTTGTCGCCAACACTGCGAACGCTACGGCTTTGTTCTGCACTTGCTGAACTAATTTCGCCCATAATATCAGTAACACGCTGAATAGAAGCAACAACATCTTGCATGGTAGAACCGGCTTGATCAACAAGTTCGGTGCCTGTTGCGACGCGCGCAACGCTTGCACTAATTAATTGCTTTACTTCGTTAGCTGCTGCCGCTGAGCGTTGTGCAAGTGCTCTTACTTCCCCAGCAACTACGGCAAATCCACGCCCTTGCTCACCCGCTCGCGCTGCTTCAACTGCTGCGTTAAGTGCCAGTATATTAGTTTGAAATGCAATACTATCAATGACACTAATAATTTCAGCAATTTCACGAGAACTGGCGTTAATTTCACGCATCGTGTTTACAACCAGACCGACAACTTGCCCGCCTCGCGTAGCAACTTCTGAAGCACTTAAAGCCAGTTGGTTGGCTTGTGATGCGCTGCCAGCGTTGTTATTTACCGTCAGGTCGAGGTCTGTCATTGAGGTGGCAGTGTCACGTAAGGCGATACTTTGGCTATGTGCGCGCTCTGTCATTTCTTCGTTAGATTTAGCAATTTGTGCGCTGGCACACGCTACATTTTGCGCGCTTTGTCGTACTCGCTGAACCATACTCAACAGACTTTCTTGCATATTCTTTAATTGCGCCATCAAGCTGTTGTGATCACCAATACGCACATGGATTTGATGTGCTAAATCGCCCTGTGCGACACGGTTAGCAATTGCTGCCGCGTCGGTAGGTTCGCCACCGATTGGGCGTAAAACTAAATGCTCAAGAAGAATTATTAATGCGATAGATACGATGAGAATACTGCCAATACACATAAGAACTGCAATAATACGCAGCTCTTTTATAGAAGCCATGACCTCAGCTTCAGGAAGCGTGGCTATCATTGACCAGGGTGTATCTGTTGATCCTATCTTTATAGGCGTGTAAATACGCTCAACGAGCGCACCATTATTGATGCGAGAATCATTTTCTACAATATGAAATTGTGAGCCTATTTTAATCGCATCGTTGGCTGCGTCTGAGAAACCTGCTTTTGATAAGTTTTGTCCTAAGCTATTCGCATCACGGTCGCTAACCACAATTCCTGTATTTGATACTAAAGTGGCGTACCCACTTTCGTATATTTTAACTTTGCTTACTTTTTCCTGAATAGTATCTAATGCAATATCAATACCTGCTACACCAACAAAGCGGCCTTCGTAAAAGATAGGCACGACTAAACTGGTGATCAGCATATTTTGGCCATTCACAGGATAGATATAAGGTTCAATAATTACTTCTTTACCTGTTTTTTTAGGTAAAACGTAATAATCACCAGCGCCAGGGATTTCGTAATCAATTAAAGGTTCTACTTGAGTTTTGCCACCGCCTCGATTCCAATAAGGAACAAAACGGCCAGTGTTATCGTGACCTAACTTTCCAGCAAATTGTTTATCCTGACCATCAAATGCGTTAGGCTCCCACCCTGTCCATACACCTAGAAAATCTGGATTGGCTGCTAAAATACCTTTCAAAATCAACGTAGCGCGCTCACGGTCTGTTAAGTTTGCACTCTTCAAACTGCCCAGAGATTCCGCAAGATGTCTGGCGCTATGCAACGCTTTTTCGATGTGACTTGATATTTCAAGTGCGTTGCGTGCAGCTAACTGCTGTGCGTAACTCTGTGCTTGAGTTTGTTGTAGAAATGCGGCACGTTGCGTGAGTACGCCGACGGTGATCAAAAAACCGGCTAGGATGATAGATACCATCCACAGCAACAGCTTGGTTCGTAAGCTCAATTTTTGGTGCTGCATTGCAAATCTCCCATTCTTGGTGTTGGCAGCTCTACAGAAATGCAGTTTTCCATCTAAACTGCACCAACGCGTTTGCGTTAAAAGCTGTAACATCTTCTCGCCAAATAGGCAATGTAGGAAGCTCGCCCATTGATACCAGATACTGATCAGCTTCTTGCATCATACCTTTCAGGAGGAAACTATTCTCGTGTTACCTTACGCATCCTTTGACGATTTTTAGTGTGCAGTCTAAATGGCTTATCAAGTTCTTGCTCGAAAGTGGCGGCCTCGTTCATTTCATGAAATGGTTGGTCAAACACATGTCTTGAAAGCATTGATTAATGCGTTAGATAACCAGCGCCTACATCATGCTTATTTATTTACCGGAACGCGGGGTGTTGGTAAAACAACTTTGTCGAGAATTTTCGCAAAGTGTTTGAATTGTGAGCAAGGAATTAGTGCTACACCATGTGGCGTCTGTTCGATTTGCCGTGAAGTTGATTCTGGGCGCTTCGTTGATCTTATAGAAATTGATGCTGCTAGCCGGACTAAAGTTGAAGATACGCGGGAGATTCTAGACAATGTTCAATACGCACCGGCGCGTGGTCGTTATAAAATATACCTCATTGACGAAGTTCATATGTTATCGACGCATTCTTTCAATGCGTTATTAAAGACGTTAGAGGAACCGCCTGAGCATGTAAAATTTTTATTGGCTACAACTGACCCACATAAACTACCGGTAACGATTTTATCTCGCTGTTTACAATTTTCTCTAAAAAATATCGCTGCTGTTCAAATAATCGAATATTTAAAATTTGTATTGGATGCTGAACAAGTTATTTTTGATGAGCAGGCTTTACGGCTAATTGGACGCGCAGCGGATGGTTCTATGCGCGATGCTATGAGCTTAACGGATCAGGCGATAGCATTTGGCAATGGCAAAGTATTACTAGCAGATGTTCGTAGTATGTTAGGTGCTATTGACCGTTTGCAAGTTTATCCTATTTTAGTTGCGTTGTTTGCAAAAAAACCGCAGGAAATTTTATTTACGATTAATACTATGGCGGCGCAAGATCCACACTGGAATGAAGTTCTTACGGAAATTTTACGTATCTTGCATAAAATTACTATTGCTCAAATAGCGCCGCATGTTTTAGATAATACAGAAGGCGATGAAGAAGTTATATTGGAACTGGCAAAAAAAACACCAGCAGAAGATATACAGCTTTATTATCAAATAGCTATGAATGGGCGCAGAGACTTATTATTAGCACCTGATCTTCGTAGTGGATTTGAGATGACGCTATTAAGAATGCTCGCTTTTACAACTACTACAGTAGATATTGAATTAGATTCAATTGTGGCGGCTACAGATGGTGAAGCTAGAATAGAAAAGGAATCTGCGTTAAATTTGACCCGTTTTAATGAAAATGACAAAGAGCTAGAAGCAGCGTCTGTTCATAAGCAAGCTTGCGTAGAAGTAGAAATAGAAAGTACTGATATAGAAAAAAAAGAGCTAGTTGTTGATAATAAAAAAAACAGTATTGACCTAGCCGAAAAAGATGCCAACGAAAGCAGTGAGGTTTTGAGTTCTTACTGGTTTGATTTATTTGATAGGCTCAAATTGAGCGGAATTTTATCAACCGTTGTTTCTAATTTTGCGTTGACAAGAAAAGAAGATAACCGTTGGTTGTTTCATTTAGATGATAGTTGCGCTGCATTTTTCAATGAAACGCATATTCGTAGAGTTGAAGAGGCAATTTCCTCTGTCTTAGGCAAAGAAATAAGTATTGATGTGGATGTTCGGCCCAATGTGTCCAACACGCCTGCCAAGCATACTGCTTATGTCCGCGAGCAGGCACAGATTCATGCTGAACAAGATTTTAATGGCGACGTTCATTTTCTTTCTTTACAAGAAAAGTTCGCAGCTGTTGTTATAACTGGTTCTATAGAGCCAATTTTGAAGGGTGAGTCCAAATGATGAAAGGCGGCATGGCTGCGCTGATGAAGCAGGCGCAACAAATGCAAGAAAAAATGCAAAAGATGCAAGAAGAATTAGCTAATGCAGAAGTAACTGGGCAGGCCGGTGCCGGATTGGTCAGTGTCGTGATGACTGGGCGTCATGATGTACGTCGAGTAATGCTTGATGATACCTTAATGCAAGAAGAGAAAGAAATTCTTGAAGACTTAATTGCGGCTGCAATTAATGACGCGGTACGTCGTATTGAGTTGAATAACCAAGAGCAAATGTCTGCTATGACAGCGGGTATGCAAATGCCACCCGGGTTTAAAATGCCGTTTTAATTTTTTTAGAGAAAGCCTCTCTTTTAGAGAGGCTTTTGGTGTGAGTATTTTATGAAGATATCTTCCAAATTAGATAACCTAATTAAAGCATTTAAGATAATACCTGGTGTCGGTAACAAAACGGCTTATCGTGCAGCTTTATATTTATTGGAACATAACCGAGAGGGTGCTTTGAGTCTTTCCTCTGCATTAAATGCAGCGGCTTTGGATATAGGCTATTGTCTACAATGTAGAATGCTAAGCGAATCCGATATGTGTGATATATGTATTGACATGGGTAGGTTAAGAAATATTTTATGTGTTGTTGAAAGCCCTGCTGATGTTTTATCTTTAGAAAAGGCGGGATATCAAGGGCTATATTTTGTGTTAAAAGGCTTTTTGTCTCCTTTGGATGGCATCGGCCCTGATGAGATAGGTGTCTGCCAGTTAGAGAGCATGTTAAATAAAAATACTTTTGATGAAGTTATCTTAGCAAACAGTGCAAAGGTAGAAGGTGAAGCAACGGCTGCTTATATAGCCAGAGTATTAGCTCCGAGAAAAGTTAAGATAACTCGTATTGCATATGGCATTCCTTTGGGAGGGGAGCTTGAGCTAATTGATGAAGGCACATTAGCTCATGCTTTATTAGGAAGGCGATTGTTTATTTAATAGTTATTATCCTTCAAATTTACCACCAGCAAGCGCGCAAAGTTCCAGTGAATCTAAGATACGAATATCTTTTCCTTCTGCTTGTATTAGGCCATTTTGTTGAAAGCGGGTGAATACCCGAGAAACAGTTTCTACTGCCAATCCTAAATAATTACCCACCTCATTGCGTGACATTGCTAACCGAAAGTGGTTGGCTGAATAGCCACGTGCTCTAAAACGAGCAGATAAATTGATTAGGAATGTAGCAATGCGTTCGTCTGCATTTTTTTTAGATAACAAAAGCATCATTTGTTGATCGTCACGTATTTCGCGGCTCATAAGACGCATAAATTGCCGGCGCAATTGTGGTAGGTGTACTGATAATTCATCTAAACGTTCGAATGGAATTTCACAGATTGATGTTGTCTCAAGAGCCTGTGCTGTGACTGGATAAATATCCATATCCATACCTGACATACCGATGAGTTCGCTAGGTAAATGGAAACCAGTAATTTGCTCTTCGCCTGTATCGGTTAAACTGAAAGTTTTTAGTGTTCCAGAACGAATAGCAAAAATTGAGTTGAAGTTGTCTCCCTGTCGGAACAGGAATTCACCTTTACGAAGAGGTCTTCCGCGCTTAACAATATCGTCCAGCGCATTTACGTCATCCAAGCTAAGAGAAAGTGGTAGGCACAAAGAAGACAGACTACAATCCTTGCAATGTGCCTGTGACGCAGTTTGTATCCTGATAAAATCCGTACTGGCTACCATGATAAGTCCTTACGAGCCGGTGAGTGATGCTCGCAAGGTTACCTTAGGTATCTGTATACGCCAATGGTCTTTAAATTACTCGTGAGAAATTAGTTTTTTCTTGCTGCTTTAAATGCTCGTCGAATGCCATACATATAGTACGGATTAGCAAGCGTCCAGCAGGTGTTACGCTAATTTTTTCTGAATCTATATTAATTAAGCCGTCATGAGCGAACGTCTCTAGCTGCGGCCAGATTGCGTGAAAATGTTCTTTGAAGCGAATGCCGTGAGTTGCCTCAACTTCCGAAAAAGTAAGACTGAAATGACAAATGAGTTTCTGAATTACAGTATGGCGCAATTCATCCTCTTTCGTACAAATTAAACCACGTACTGTCGCAAGTTGACCTGCACCTAGCGTATCTTGATATTCACGTAAGTCGTTACTGTTTTGAGCATATAAGTTTCCTATATTACTAATTGCGGATACACCCAATCCAATTAAATCGCAGTGTGCGTGCGTAGTGTAGCCTTGGAAATTTCGCTGTAGTTTGTTTTCTTCTTGAGCGATAGCTAGTTCGTCGTCGGGTAAAGCAAAATGATCCATACCGATATAACGATAACCTGCATTCGTAAGTTGCTCTATGGTTTCCTGTAACATGAGCAATTTATGATTAGCTGAAGGTAAATTTTCACTCGCAATACGGCGCTGTGGCATAAATCGCGTCGGAAGATGTGCATAATTAAAAATAGATAATCTATCGGGTTGTAATGCGATAACTTCGGAAACTGTTTTTGCGAAGCTTTCAGGTGTTTGTAATGGCAAGCCGTAAATTAAATCTATGTTGACAGAGCGGAATTGCATTGCATGAGCAGCATCTACAATGGCGCGGGTTTCCTCGTAGCTTTGTAAGCGATTGACAGCACGCTGTACGTTGGCGTCGAAGTCTTGTACACCTAAACTAATGCGATTAAATCCCAGCTCTCTTAAAAGCCCCATGGTTGCCCAGTCTGCTTCACGCGGATCTATTTCTATTCCGTAGTCACCACTGTCGTCATCTAACAATAAGAAGTGCTTTTTCAAATCAGCCATCAGTTGTTTTAATTCGGTATGACTTAGGAAAGTAGGTGTTCCTCCGCCGAAATGCAATTGCTCAACGAGTTGTCTTTGATCTAAATGATGCGATATTAATCGCATCTCTTGATGTAGGCTTTTTATATAATTGGCACTGCGTCCTCTATCTTTCGTTATGAACTTATTGCACGCACAGTAGTAGCAAACATGGGCGCAAAAAGGAATGTGTACATAAATGGATAAAGAATTTTTTTTTGATTTGCTTTGATTAAGCGCCTGAATTAAATCAAAAGAGCTAATTTTGCTATGAAATTGCGTTGCTGTGGGATACGACGTATAACGTGGGCCTGATAAATCGTAGCGGCGAATCAGTTCTGAATTCCATTGGATAGCGTTAAGCATGATAGGCCCCCAGGGTTTTTGTGGGAGCTATTCTAAAGAATATACGATTAAAGCGTTTTGACTTGAGTCAGCCTAATCTAGTGTCCCATCATGATGCTCTGATGTGGGCCCGGCAGTGTCCATAGGCCAAAAAAAATGACCAATAAGCCGCTAGATAAGCGGAATGCACGTTTTCTGATAAAGTTACTGATACGTGTAGCTGCAATGCCAGTGACTAATAAAGTAGGTAACGTACCCAGACCGAAGAATAGCATTAATAATGCACTTTCGTAGCTATTACCTTGGCTTCCTGCCCATAATAAGGTGCTGTATATAAGACCACAAGGTAACCATCCCCATAAAGAGCCCAATAAGAATGCTTGATGAAATGAGCGTACTGGTATTAGTTTTCTAGCGTTTGGTTCGATGTATTTCCATAAATAACGGCCAATCTTTTCTAAATAAGTTAATCCGTGCCACCATCCAGTAAGATACAATCCCATTGCTATAAGCAATAGCCCGGAAATAAATCTTAAAGACTCACTAAAACCTTGATTTGAAATTCCCCAACCGAAAAAGCCTACTATAAAACCAGCTACCGTATAGGAAAATATACGTCCTACATTATAGCAAAGTAAGATTCTTATTTTCTCAGATTTACAATTTTTGGGGTTGGCTATTGTAAGCGCCCCCATTAAGCCACCGCACATACCGATGCAGTGACCACTTCCTAAAAGCCCAAGAACGATGGCTGAAATTAATGCAGTAAATAAATCACTCACGTGCTGAACTCGGATTCGATTTTATTTCTGTGTTGACTACAGTTTCTTCTTGGCGTTTAGGTTCGTCGTCGTCAAATAAAATACTGTGTGCTGGACCATCTAAATCGTCATACTGTCCATTATTGACGGCCCAAAATAATAACCATATCACTAATCCGACTATCACGATAGCGACCGGTATAAGCATATAAAGAGCAGTCATTAATCCACCATGTTATGGGTTTTATTTTTTTCTGATGCAGGCAATCGGCTTAGTCGTAATGCGTTCAAAACAACAAGTAACGAGCTAACCGACATTCCAATAGCTGCCCAGCCTGGAGTTATCCAACCTAATGCGGCGCACGGTATAATTAATCCGTTGTACAAAGAAGCCCATAATAAGTTTTCTATTATGATGCGTCGTGTACGTTTGGCGACGTTAATGCTGGTTACTAATGTTTCTAATTGATTTGAAAGTAATACAGCATCCGCTGTAGTTTTGGCTAAGTCTGTACCACTACCCATAGCTATACTAATATCTGCACCGGCTAAGATGGGTACGTCATTAACACCATCCCCTAGCATCAGAACGCATTTACCCTGTGTATGGAGTTCTTTTAGTACTGCTAATTTATCTGATGGTGTTAATCCACCTTGAACATGTTGGATTCCTAATGTTTGAGCAATATCACGAACCATGGGGGAATTATCGCCAGATAATAGCATGACATCCCAACCGCGACGCTGTGCGGCTTGAATGAAAATTTGAGCATCTGGGCGTAGGCTATCATCTAAGCAGAACCATGCGAGTGGATTTCCATTGCCCTCGCTTAATAATAACCATTGTCCTGCTTCTTGTGGTATTGGTGGTGTATCAAGCGGACAGGCAAACTCAGGTTGGCCAATTCTTACGATGCGCTCGTCTATAATACCTTCTAAACCCTTACCCGGAATATTACGAATATTTGACGCGATTAAAGAAGTTCTGCCAAATGCACGGGCGATAGGGTGTTCTGATGCGCTCTCTAATGCAGCGGCGAGACGTAAACATTCGTTACTATCTATTGTCGATAATCGGCGAACTTCGCGCAATATCAAACGACCTTCAGTGAGCGTACCTGTTTTATCAACAATCAGCGTATCAACGCGGTTTAAGCTTTCTAAAAAATGCCCGCGTGTGATTAATAAACCTAATTTGTGCATGGTTCCTGTTGCGGTTGTTAACGCAGTCGGTGTCGCTAATGATAATGCACAGGGGCATGTTGCTACTAATAATGATAAAACAATCCAAAATGCACGCTCGCTATCAATTTGCCACCATATAATGCCTAAAATAAGTGCGCTCATTAAAATAGCTATCAAAAACCACTGTGAAAAACGATCCGCTAGCTCGGCTAGTTTTGGTTTTTCTGACTGAGCGCGTTCTAATAAGCGAACAATTGCAGAAAGACGTGTGCTATCACCCAGTGCGTTCACTTCTAAAGTTAGCGGTCCTTCGATATTTAAAGTTCCACCGGTCACAAATTGAGTAGGCTTTTTTATTTGTGGTAAATACTCTCCCGTTAAAAGAGATTCATCTACACTTGAATGGCCACTTAAAATAGTCGCATCTGCTGGAATGATGGCTCCTGGGGGAACTAGAATCGTATCGCCAATAGCTAATTCGTTTAAAAGAACTCTTTCTTGCTGGTGCGTCTTGTTATTTATGCGTAAACAAGACGCAGGTAATACGTTAATAAGTTGAGAAGTAACTTGTGCAGTACGTTCGCGCGCGCGGCGTTCTAGATAGCGTCCGGCTAATAAAAATAATGCAAACATACCAACTGCATCAAAATATAGTTCTCCCTGTCCAGTCAGCGTCGACCAGATACCTGCAAGATAAGCGCCTCCGATAGCTAAGGAAACAGAAACGTCCATTGTCAGATGCCGTGTACGGAGATCACGTAAAGCACCTTGGAAAAACTGGCCACAGCAATAAAAGATAATTGGTGTAGTTAAAATAAAGCTGGTCCAACGCAGGATCTTATCCAAATCAGCAGTTAAATCAATATTAAACTCTGGCCAGGTCGCCATTGCAGCCATCATAACCTGCATCCAAAGGAGACCAGCAACACCTAATTGCCGCATCGCTTTGCGATTTTCTAGGTGAGCTTTTTCACTGGCAACATCTGCGCGATAAGGATGTGCTGCATAACCGATACGGCGTAATTCGGAAAGTAACTGACTCAGTTGCGTGTTAGACGCATCCCATTTAATAGTCAGACGATGATTAGAAAGATTTAAGTTGGCCTGATTAATACACGCCATCTTTTTTAGATGGTGCTCAATTAGCCAGCCACATGCAGCACAACTAATACCTTCAATGAGTAGACATACTTCTGATAAATCACCTTCGTTAGATACTAGCTCGCGCTGAACATCGGCGCGGTCGTACAGTGCAAGCTCATCAGTGAATACTTTAGGTAGTGCTTCTGGATTGGCAGCGTTATCGCTGCGGTGTCGATAATAACTTTCTAAACCGCTAGCTACGATGGCTTCTGCCACTGCTTGACAACCGGGACAGCACATAGTCCGAGGTTCATTCAAGATAATAGCTTGAAAATGACTTCCTTCCGAGACGGGAAGTCCGCAATGGTAGCAACTGAGAGGCGCAGCCATGAGCGTTGCCCTGATAATTAAGGTTGTAATTCGATAGAGCGACGATCTTCTAGAATGAATTCGTCAAATAATCGCCAATCTTTCTCACCTTCGCGTCCGATAATTTCTACGAAGCGACGTCCGGTAACCATATCCTGCATTTCCCCACGATATAAACCGTCGGTGTTTACTACGCGATTGAGTAAAACTTTCCGATCTCGTTCGGGCTGCGTGGGTGAAATAAGATTTAATGTAATGTGTGTCGGCTGACTGTTTCCGCGTAATGTAATCTCAGCCGTACCATGATATTCGTCTAGTATTAGAGAGGCGCGTATTTCTAAGCGTTTTGCTAAATGCTCGCGTAATAATGATGTGTTAATGCCTTTGCCCACGTCGTAATAGTTATCTGCGACAAGAGCATCGGCATTTTTGTTTGCAACGATAAGCAGAAAAACTCCGAGACCAACCGAGGTGGCTAGCATCGCAATAATGACCCAAGCCCAGAATTGCGTGTACCAGCGGGTAGTGATTTCGGAGTTTTGCATCAGTTCGTTCTCGCTAATGAGTGCGTGGGCCAGTAAAGCGGCTTTCTGCTGTGAATTTCTGACCGGGTAAGTCGGGGGTTTGGATTGTAAAGAGAATTTCATTGGTGCTGGAAGTTAAATTCTCTGGATCAATCGACAATTCGACAGGAACGGACAGCACTTCACCTTCTTTAGCATGAACTTCCAGGTTTTTGCCCTGCAAATGCAAGCCTTTCATGCCTTCTACTGAAATGGTGTAGGTATGGCCTTTTTGGTCTTTGTTCATGATGCGTAGAACATACACGTTTTCGATACGGCCTTCTTCGTTTTCACGATACAGAACGCGGTCTTTTAACGCATCCAATTCGGCGAGTGGGCGGCTAAATAGTGCAACAGCAAATGCTACGGACATAATAGAAAGTGCAATCGCATAACCAATTAGGCGAGGGCGTAATAAATGCGTTTTTTGACCGCTTAAATTATGCTCTGTCGTGTAACTCACTAAGCCTTTTTCGTAGCCCATTTTTTCCATGATGCTATCGCAGGCATCAACGCACGCAGCGCATCCGATACAAGCGATTTGTAACCCATCACGAATATCAATACCTGTCGGGCAAACATGGACGCACATTTTGCAATCAATACAATCACCTAAGCCCTGTGCTTTGTAATCAGCATCTTTTTTACGCGCACCACGGTTTTCACCACGCGCCGTATCGTAAGAAACAATAAGTGTGTCTTTATCGAACATCACGCTTTGGAAGCGAGAGTACGGGCACATGTAAATACAAACTTGTTCGCGCAAATAACCGGCGACTAAATAAGTCATTACGGTGAAGAAACTAACCCACCATAAAGCCCAGCCATCTAGTTGAAAACTATAAATTTCGCTAATAAGTTCACGAATAGGCGTGAAATAGCCAACAAACGTAATAGCCCATAAATGGCCAATTAAAATCCACAAACCATGTTTAGCGATGCTTCGGGCGATTTTTTCGCCGTTCCATGGTTGTTTGTCGAGTTTCATGCGTTGATTGCGATCACCTTCGGTAATCTTTTCGACCCACATAAAAACCCATGTGAAAACACTGTGTGGGCAGGCGTAGCCACACCAAACCCGACCAGCAAATACGGTGACGAAGAAAAGGGTAAACGCAGAAATAATTAGCAGCCATGACAGCAGCATAAAATCTTGTGGCCAAAAGGTGGTACCAAATACATAAAACTTACGCTCTGGTAAGTCCCACCACACGGCTTGGCGACCGTTCCATGTTAGCCAGACGGTGCCAAAAAACAGCAAAAACATTGCCGCACCCGCGCCCATGCGTAGGTTGCGAAAAAGTCCTGTGAACGATTTTGTATAAATTTTTTCGCGTTTTGCGTAGAGATCAACACCCTCGCCTTTTTTTGGAGGTGGAGGGGGCGTAACGTCCTGTACGGGGATTTTATCGCTCATCGCTTCATACCATCGTTAGGTTTGTGGCACCCAGTCAGGCTATTCAGCCTAACCGGGTGCTTTTTCACCTGCGGCGCGATGGTGCGCCCGACGCAAAATTTCTACGACTGTGACTCGTCGTCGCGCAGCAGATGTTGATTATTTCTGTGCAGACTGCTGAGACAAGCTGTAAACGTAAGCGGCCAACAGATGGACTTTATCGTTACCGAGC
>CAZBNX010000023.1:12879-17800 GCA_964493255.1 uncultured Pseudomonas sp. | reverse complement strand
TTCCCAGAAATTAATCGGAGTGGGTTATGGCTGGTCATTCCAAATGGGCCAACATCAAGCATCGCAAAGAGCGTCAAGACGCCAAGCGCGGCAAGATTTTCACCAAATTAATCCGTGAATTGACCGTCGCGGCCAAGCATGGCGGCGGCAACCCGGCAGACAACCCGCGTTTGCGTTTGGCCGTTGATAAAGCACTCACGGCGAACATGACCCGCGACACGATCGACCGTGCTATCGCGCGCGGCGTGGGCAACAACGACGCCGACAACATGGTGGAGTTGAGCTACGAAGGTTACGCGCCTAGCGGTGTGGCTATCATCGTGGAAGCCATGACCGACAACCGCAACCGCACCGCCGCTGAAGTGCGTCATGCGTTTAGCAAGTGTGGTGGCAACCTCGGTACCGATGGCTCTGTGTCCTATATGTTTGACCGTAAAGGACAAATTAGCTTTGCTCCCGGCGTCAATGAAGATGCTTTGATGGATGCAGCGATGGACGCGGGCGCGGATGACATTGTGACCCATGAAGATGGCTCCATTGATGTGTTCACCAGTTTTGCGGATTTCCATGCCGTCAACGAAGCCCTGACTAAAGCGGGTTTCAAAGGCGATGAAGCGGAAATTGCGATGATTCCTTCGATTCACGCCCCCGTGACGGATGAAGAAACCGCGCAAAAAGTGCTCAAGCTCATCGACATGCTGGAAGATCTCGACGACGTGCAAAACGTCTATCACAACGCTGAAATTTCAGATGATGTGATGGAAAAACTGGCCTAATCGCGCCGTTTCGCCTGCGTCGGGAGTGTGTTTTCTCCCGACAAGGCACCCCAAGAGCAGTTGTGCATGACCCTCATTCTTGGCATTGACCCCGGTTCGCGTGTGACGGGTTATGGTGTGGTGCGTGATACCGCCCGAGGCTGTGAATATGTCGCCTCTGGCTGCATTCGTACCGGAGAGGGTGCATTGCCATCGCGGTTGCACGCGGTATTTAGCGGCATCCGAGAAATTATTCAGCTTTATCAGCCCACAACCATGGGCATTGAACAGGTATTCATGGCACGCAATGCCGATTCAGCCCTCAAGTTGGGACAGGCACGCGGTGCCGCCATCGTGGCCGCTGTTGAAGCGGGTGTGGACGTCAACGAATACACCGCGACGCAAGTCAAGCAAGCCATTGCAGGCAGCGGCGGCGCGGACAAGCAACAGGTGCAAATGATGGTGATGCACCTTCTGCAATTAGTAAAAAAACCACAGTTGGATGCGTCGGATGCGTTGGCCATTGCCTTGTGTCACGCGCATCACCGGCAAAGTTTATTGCCACACGGATTATCAGCAGCGCGTCGGCGTGGCGGGCGTCTGCGTTTATAAGGTGGGTTCCGCATGATTGGGCGTTTGCGTGGCGTAGTAATCGAAAAACATCCGCCGCATCTGCTGCTTGAAGTGGCGGGTGTGGGCTATGAAGTGGAGTTGCCACTGGGCAATTTTCAACATTTACCGGCGCTGAATGAAACGCTCACGCTACATACCCATTTGGTTGTGCGTGAAGACGCGCATTTGCTGTATGGCTTTAACACCCGCCGCGAACGCGAGTTGTTCCGTGAGTTGATTCGGCTCAACGGTGTAGGGCCAAAGTTAGCACTGGCGCTGTTATCCGCCTTGGATGTGGATGCGCTGATTCGCTGCGTACAAACCGATGATGTGCGTGCCTTGACGCGCGTGTCGGGCGTAGGCAAGAAAACCGCCGAACGCTTATTGATTGAACTTAAAGACCGCTTCAAGGCGTGGGAAGTGCTGTCTGATTTGCCGTTGCTGGCCGCTGCCGAGACGCTGCCCGTGGCAAATCCAATGGCGCACGCCGAACGTGATGCCGTCAGCGCCTTGCTGGCGCTGGGTTTCAAACCGGCTGAGGCCAGTCGTGCGGTCACGCAGGTACTGGAAGAGGGGCTTTCCAGTGAAGAATTGATTCGCCGTGCGCTAAAAAGCATGGCTTCAGGCTAGGGAATACACATGATCGAAGCCGATCGCTTAATTGCCGGTACTGCCCGCGAGCGGGAAGAACAGCTTGATCGTGCGATTCGCCCCCTGTTATTGGCGGATTACATTGGCCAACCCGTTGTGCGTGAGCAGATGGATTTGTTCATTCGTGCGGCGCGTGGTCGTCAGGAAGCCCTTGACCATACGCTCATTTTTGGCCCGCCCGGCTTGGGAAAAACCACGTTAGCCAACATCATCGCGCAGGAAATGGGCGTTTCCATCAAAAGTACATCGGGGCCGGTGTTGGAGCGTCCGGGTGATTTGGCGGCACTGCTCACCAATTTACAGCCCGGCGATGTGTTGTTTGTGGACGAAATTCATCGTTTGTCGCCCGTGGTAGAAGAAGTGCTCTATCCCGCGATGGAAGACTATCAACTGGACATCATGATTGGCGAAGGCCCCGCCGCGCGTTCGATTAAATTGGATTTGCCGCCCTTCACGTTAATTGGCGCAACCACCCGCGCGGGCATGTTGACGAACCCCTTACGCGACCGCTTTGGTATTGTGCAACGCCTTGAATTTTATGGCGTTGATGATTTGGCAAGTATCGTGACGCGCTCTGCCGGTATTTTGGGGCTGCCGATTGATACGGACGGCGCGTATGAAATTGCCCAGCGCGCACGCGGTACGCCACGCATTGCGAACCGTTTACTGCGACGGGTGCGCGATTATGCCGAGGTGCGCGGGCAGGGCGTTATTAGCCATTACATCGCTGATTTAGCCTTAAATATGCTGGACATTGACGCCAGCGGCCTTGACCACCAAGACCGTCGTTTGCTGCTCACGTTGATTGAAAAATTCTCAGGCGGTCCTGTAGGAATAGACAGCCTTTCGGCGGCAATCGGCGAAGAACGCCACACAATTGAAGATGTTTTAGAACCTTATTTGATTCAACAAGGGTATTTGATGCGAACGCCGCGCGGTCGGGTTGTGACACGTCATGCGTACCTGCATTTTGGCTTGAACCCGTCGGGCTGTGCGGCGGAACTGCTTGGCAGCCTGTAATGCTTGAGACTAAAGTATGAGCACCTCAGTGTCTGCGTCGCCGTTTTGTTTTCCGTGTCGTGTTTACTACGAGGACACCGACGCCGGTGGCGTGGTGTATTACGTCAACTATTTGAAATTTATGGAGCGGGCGCGCACCGAATGGCTGCGTTCGCTGGGACTGGTGCAATCGCAGTTAGCCAAGGAAGGCGTGTTGTTCGTGGTGCATTCCGTTGAAACGCGCTATATCGCGCCCGCTCGTTTGGATGATGCGCTGACCGTCACGGCAGAAGTGCTCAGTCTTAAACGGGCCAGTCTTGTGTTTCAGCAGCATATTTATCGTGATGATGGGGCGCTGTTGTGTTCTGGACAGGTCACGGTGGCCTGTGTACATGCCGATAGCTTCAAACCCCGAAGCTTTCCCGAGTCATTGCGCGAGCGGTTGCGCTGCGCCAAATCATTTCTTGCAGGAGAGTAAGCGTGGAAGCCAACGCTGTTGACCATATGTCGATGTGGAGCCTTGTCAGTAACGCCAGTTTGGTTGTGCAACTGGTGATGCTGTCGTTATTGGGTGCGTCGGTCATGTCGTGGGTACTGATTTTCCAGCGCAGCAGTATGTTACGCGCCGCTAAAAACGGTCTGGAGGAATTTGAAGAGCGTTTTTGGTCAGGAATTGACCTCTCCAAACTGTATCGACAAGTCAGCGCCAGCCCCAATATTGATTCTGGCCCTGAGCAAATTTTTCGCGCTGGGTTCAAAGAATTTTCACGCTTACGCCAACAGCCGGGCGTTGACCCTGTGGCTGTTATGGATGGCGTCAGTCGTGCAATGCGCGTTGCTATTTCCCGCGAAGAAGAACGCCTCGACCAATCCTTACCGTTTCTGGCCACCGTCGGTTCAACCAGTCCTTATGTTGGGTTATTTGGTACGGTGTGGGGAATTATGAACTCGTTCCGAGGCTTGGCGCAGGTTCAGCAAGCCACGTTAGCAACGGTTGCGCCCGGCATTGCCGAGGCACTGATTGCAACAGCCATTGGTTTGTTTGCAGCCATTCCGGCGGTCATTGCGTACAACCGTTTTTCGGCGCGCGGTGAGACGCTGATTGGTCGTTATTACACCTTTGCGGATGAGTTTCAGGCCATTTTGCACCGCAAAGTTCACACCAGCGACGAGTAACTCATGGCCAGAATTCGCAATAGACGCAAGCCCGTCGCCTCGATGAACGTGGTGCCTTATATCGACGTGATGCTGGTGTTGTTGGTGATTTTCATGGTCACAGCGCCCATGCTGAACCAAGGCGTAAAAGTCGATTTGCCCAAGGTCAGCAGCGAGGCGCTGCCGCAGGATAACAAGGCGCAGATTTTGACCATTTCGATTAAGCCCGACCGGACGTACTACTGGAACATGGGCACTGAAGTCGATACCACGACCGCGCGTGATACCGCCATGAACGTGAATGAAATGGTGCGTGCGGTCACGGCCATTCTCAATCAAAGCCGCAGCCAAGGAAAAACCGTGCAGGTCTTTGTTCGCGCCGATAAAACGGTGGATTACGGTTCTGTCATGGCCGCAATGGGTGGTCTGCAAAAAGCAGGCGTCAGTAACGTCGGCCTAGTCACTGAGGCGCCCTGATGTATCGGGATGAATCCCCTTCAGCCGGTTACTTTTGGCCTACGGTGTGGGCCGTGTTGCTGCATGTGCTGATAATGGTGTTCTTGTTTGTGAGTTTTGCGTTCAAGCCCGATGTGCCACCGGCGCGGCCTGTTGTGCAGGCCACGCTGTATCAGCTCAAATCGCAAAGCCAAGCCACCACGCAAACGAACCAAAAAATTGCCGGTGAATCAAAGCGTACCGCCGCGCCACAGTACGAAACTGACCAACAAGAACAGCGCAAAATTGAACCC
>CAZBNX010000023.1:3577-12779 GCA_964493255.1 uncultured Pseudomonas sp. | reverse complement strand
GCTAAAGAATCCGCTGCTAAAGCCGCTGCTGAGAAAAAAGCCGCTGAACAAAAGCAACAAGCGGATTTTGCGAAGAAGCGCGCCGCTGAAGAAGCCGAGAAAAAAGCGGCTGAAGATGCGGCGAAGAAAAAAGCAACCGAAGAAGCTGCCAAGAAAAAAGCCGCTGAAGACGCGGAAAAGAAAGCCGAAGTGGCTAAACAAAAAGCAGCGGAAGAGGCCAAAAAGAAAGCCTCCGAAGACGCTGAGAAAAAAGCGGCTGTGGCTGAAGCGGCTAAACAAAAAGCAGAAGAGGCCGCCAAACAAAAAGCGGTGGATGACGCGAAGAAGAAAGCCGCTGACGCAGCCAGCAAAGCACGCAAGGCCGAAGAAGACCGTAAAGCGGCTGCGTTGGCGGAGTTGCTATCAGATAAAGTAGAACGCCAACAAGCATTGGCCGATAGCCTTGGCAACCAAGTGGCGGGCAGTTTGGATGATTTGCTGGTGGCGATGGTGAGCCAGCATTGGCGTCGTCCGCCCTCGGCGCGCAATGGGATGAGTGTTGAAGTGCTGATTCAGATGCTGCCCGATGGCACCATCACGAATGTGTCGGTATCGCGGTCGAGTGGTGATGCGCCGTTTGATAGCTCTGCCGTCGCTGCTGTTAAAAACGTAGGACGCATTCCAGAAATGCAGCAACTTGATCGCGCAACCTTCGATCAGTTGTACCGGCAACGCCGCATTATTTTCAAACCGGAGGACTTGAGTCTGTGAATACCCTGATCCGCTTCGCCCTGATGGGCTTGGTGCTGCTGGCCGGTCTGGCGCAGGCAGCCGACCCGCTGGTGATTTCCAGCGGTGCCGACCGCGCTACACCCATTGCCGTCGTGCCATTTGGCGGGCAGGGCGGCGCAGATGACATGGCCGCCATCATTAGTAATGATTTACGCAATTCGGGCTATTTTGAGCCAATGCCCGCGCAAAACATGATTAGCCAACCCAACCAAGCGGGCCAAGTGGTGTACCGTGATTGGCAGGCGCTGGGCGTGCAATATGTCGTGGTGGGCAATGTGCTGGGTGGAGGCAATGGCCTGCAAGTGCAATACGCCGTCGTCAACGTAACGAGCCAACAGCAGATTTTGGCCGGTACCGTGAGCGGCAGTACCGCGCAAATCCGCGATATGGCGCATCACATTGCTGACCAAGCGTTCGAGAAATTAACCGGCACCAAAGGCGCGTTTTCGACCAAATTGCTGTACATCACCGCTGAAGGTAACGCGCGTTACAGTTTGCAGCGTTCCGATTATGACGGTGCGCGTGCGACCACGTTGCTGCAATCTCGTGAGCCGCTGCTGTCGCCTAGTTTTGCGCCTGATGGTCGTCGCATTGCGTATGTTTCTTTTGAGCAACAGCGCCCGCGCATTTTCATCCAAGACATTTCAACGGGACGCCGCGAGCAAGTCACCGCGTTTGAGGGCTTAAACGGCGCGCCTGCATGGTCGCCGGATGGTTCGCGTTTGGCCTTCGTTTTGTCACGCGATGGCAACCCAGAAATTTATGTGATGGACGTGGGCAGCCGCCAAATTCGTCGTGTTACCAATCACTTAGCGATTGATACCGAACCCTTCTGGGGCAAAGACGGCCAAACTATTTATTTCACGTCTGACCGAGGCGGCAAGCCACAAATTTATAAAACGAGCGTCGGCGGTGGCGGCGCAGAGCGCGTGACGTATGTCGGTAACTACAACGCGAATCCCAAACTATCCGCTGATGAAAAAATGCTGGTGATGGTGCATCGCCAAGAGGGTTACACCGTTTTCCAAGTGGCGGCGCAAGATTTGCAGCGCGGTAACGTGCGTGTGTTGTCACAAACCAGTCTGGACGAGTCGCCCACTGTTGCCCCTAATGGCACCATGCTAATCTACGCTACCCGCCAGCAAGGCCGTGGTGTACTGATGTTAGTGTCTACTAATGGTCGTGTGCGCGTGCCGCTTCCCGTCGCCCAAGGTGAGGTCAGAGAGCCTTCTTGGTCGCCTTACTTAAATTAATAGTTGTTCAATATTGTTCTTGAACTCACTTTGATGTTTTAGGAGTTGCATGATGGAAATGCTGAAATTCGGCAAAGTCACTGTACTGGCCTTGGCCATGGCGGCTGTTGTGGGCTGTTCTTCCAAAGGTGGCGATACCGGCGGTGAAGATGCGGTTGATCCAAACGCCAGTTATAGCTACAACGCTAACGGTAATGGCGGTGCAGTGGACGGACGTTTAGGCGGCGGTGCTGGCGGAAATGGGGGCTTTGGTGGTGATGAAGCCTCTATGCGCTCCATGACGACGTTCTATTTTGAGTACGACAGCTCCGACCTGACGGCAGAAGCCATGCGCGCACTGGATATTCACGCGCGTGATTTGCAATCCAGTGGTGCGCGTGTTGCGCTGGAAGGCCACGCGGATGAGCGTGGTACCCGTGAATACAACATGGCATTGGGTGAGCGTCGTGCGAAAGCCGTTCAGCGTTATTTAGTGCTGCAAGGTGTATCACCGGCTCAGTTGGAAGCCGTTTCCTACGGTGAAGAGCGTCCTGCCGTATCCGGTAGTGGCGAAGCTTCTTGGGCTCAAAACCGTCGTGTAGAACTGCGTAAGTAATACATGATGAGCAAAACAACCTACCTGTTTGGTTTGTTGATGCTCTCCTGCGCTGGTGTCGTATCAGCGCAGGTCCCTGTTAGCGATACTCGAAGCGTAGGCTATTCATCGGGTTACGCCGCGACGGGTATGTCTCAGGGGCAGGGCGAGCTGTTCATGCAGTTGCAGCAACTGCAAGAAGAGGTGTCGCGCTTACGCGGTATGTTGGAGGAACAGCAGTACGAAATAAAACGCATAAAACAGGAAAATTTGGAGCGTTATCAAGAGGTAGAGGGTCGATTATCGCAACAGGCTGCGCCTGCTGTGTCTCCAATGACCTCTCCGAGTTTGCCAGCAGCGGTACCACCTACAGCCCCTACTGCTAATACGACACCCGCTGATCCTGCAAAAGAGAAATTATTCTACGATGCTGCTTTTGACCTTATTAAAGCGCGCGATTTTGCGAAAGCTGATTTAGCATTTGCGGCATTTTTGCGTAAATATCCGAAAGGCCAATATTCTGGAAATGCACAATATTGGTTAGGCGAAGTTAAATTAGCGCAAAAAGATTTAGTGGGTGCAAGTCAGGCATTTACAGCGGTATATCGTGATTATCCAGATAATTCAAAAGTACCTGATGCACTGTATAAATTAGGTGACGTAGAGCGCCAGCGGGGTGATTCAGATAAAGCTCGTGGTTTATTTCTACAAGTAATACGCCTTCATCCGAACAGTTCTGCGGCTAAATTAGCACAGCGTTCACTAGAACAGCTTTAATATAATGGCGGTCTCTCGTTGACCGCTTTCCTTTTTATGCAATGGAGGCGGGTGGCCTGTTTCGCTGTCACGCCCATGGCTTATGACCCAGACATTACGCATCACGGAAATTTTCCATTCGTTACAAGGTGAAACCCGTACCGCTGGTTTACCAACGACCTTTATTCGTTTAACGGGTTGCCCGCTGCGTTGCCATTATTGTGATACGGCATATGCCTTTAGTGGCGGCGAATTAATGACGCTAGAACATATTCTAGAGAGGGTCTCTGCCAATAAACCGCGTTATGTATGCGTGACAGGTGGAGAGCCATTAGCCCAACCTAATTGCTTGCCGTTACTATCAGCGTTATGTGATGCGGGTTATGAAGTATCGTTAGAAACCAGCGGTGCATTAGATATTAGCGGCGTAGATACGCGCGTGAGTCGTGTGGTTGACTTAAAAACGCCCGGCTCCGGTGAAGTAGGTCGTAACCGCTATGAAAATATGGCTTTTTTGACCAAAAACGATCAAGTTAAATTTGTTGTTTGTTCACGCGAAGATTATGAATGGACGGTATCTAAATTAATACAGTATCAATTAGATGCGCGTGCCGGAGAAGTATTGCTTTCGCCGAGCCATAAAGAACTAACAACACGCACATTAGCGGATTGGATTGTAGAAGATAACCTGCCAGTGCGTATGCAATTGCAGCTTCATAAATACGTTTGGAACGATGAGCCGGGGCACTAAGGTAATTAATATGACTCATAAAAAAGCTGTCATTTTGTTATCCGGCGGTTTGGATTCTGCTACGGTATTAGCGATGGCAAAAGCAGAAGGGTATGATTGTTATACCATGAGCTTTGATTACGGCCAACGGCATCGGGCAGAATTGCAATCAGCCGTGCGTGTTTCTAATCAATTAGGTGCTGTCGAGCATAAAGTTATTGGTATTAATTTAAATGGAATTGGTGGCTCTGCGCTGACCGATACATCAATTGCGGTACCTGAAACACCAGTTACAGGTATTCCTGTAACCTATGTTCCAGCGCGGAATACATTATTTTTATCTTTAGCGTTAGGTTGGGCAGAAGTACTGGCTGCGGCGGATATTTTTATTGGCGTTAATGCAGTGGATTATTCAGGGTACCCTGATTGCCGTCCGGCTTTTGTGGAAGCGTTTGAGCAGTTAGCTAATTTAGCGACACGCGAAGGCGTGGAGGGGCAGGGTTTTCGTATTCGCGCGCCGCTGCAATATTTATCGAAAGCTGAAATTATTCAGGCTGGTTTGCGCTTAGGCGTTGATTTTTCGCTAACGGTGTCGTGTTACCAAACAGATGACGAGGGTCGTGCGTGTGGGCGCTGTGACAGTTGTCGATTGCGCGCTGAAGGGTTCCGTGCGGCTGGTGTAGCGGACCCAACACATTATCTTCAGTAAATTTCTGAAATAAGTGTTGCATCTTCGTCGAAAATCATTAAGATGCACGCCGCGTTGGGTCGTTAGCTCAGTGGTAGAGCAGTTGGCTTTTAACCAATTGGTCGTAGGTTCGACCCCTACACGACCCACCACTCTTTCTTCTAACCCGTTTGACAGCCCTTAGGGTGCTGCCGGAGCGGGAATCCGAATCCGGCACCTCCTTTCTCACGGTGCCGCGAGCATGACGAAAATCTCCGAAAGCCTTTTAGTTCAAGCACACTTAGACGCGCGTCAGGTGCAGCAGCTTTCACCGGCTGAAATAGAACGCTATTTCCGTGACATCGCCGCAGAACTTAAAGCACGCGATGCCGTATTAGTCGCGCATTACTACACAGATCCCATACTGCAAAAATTAGCTGAAGAAACAGGCGGTTGTGTTGCTGATTCTTTGGAAATGGCTCGTTTTGGTAGTCAACATCCCGCTTCTACCATCGTTGTGGCGGGCGTTCGTTTTATGGGTGAAACCGCTAAAATTTTGAATCCTGAAAAGCGCATTTTAATGCCCACGCAGGATGCAACCTGTTCGCTCGATTTAGGCTGCCAAGTCGAGGAATTTTCAGCATTTTGTGACCAGCACCCCGAGCGCACTGTGGTGGTGTACGCGAATACGTCAGCGGCGGTTAAAGCGCGTGCTGATTGGGTCGTGACGTCCAGTTGCGCGCTGGAAATTGTCGAAAGTTTAATGGATAACGGCGAGAAAATTTTGTGGGCACCCGACCAGCATTTAGGGCGCTATATCCAGCGTGAAACCGGCGCGGATATGCTGTTATGGGATGGCGCTTGTATCGTGCATGAAGAATTTAAAGCTAAACAATTAGCGGATTTGAAAGCACTTTACCCGCACGCTGCCGTATTGGTTCACCCAGAATCGCCAGAATCAGTTATTGCCTTGGCGGATGCAGTGGGTTCTACCAGCCAGCTCATTAAAGCTGCACAAACGCTGCCTAATTCAATGTTTATCGTGGCAACGGATCGCGGCATTTTCTACAAAATGCAGCAATTGTGTCCTGAAAAAACATTTATTGAAGCGCCAACCGCTGGGCAGGGCGCAACCTGTCGCAGTTGCGCGCATTGCCCGTGGATGGCGATGAATACCTTGGAGCGTACTTTGCACTGTCTGCGTGAGGGCAGTGACGAGATACAAGTGGATAACGCATTGATTCCTAAAGCATTAAAACCGTTGCGCCGTATGTTAGATTTCACGCAAGCATTACGCTTGCAGCAAACAGGTAATGCTTAATCTAATAAAATAAAAGCCCGGAAATTCCGGGCTTTTTGTTATTTTAATAACTCTTCTATAGACTGTTGTTCATCGCGTAATGCGTGGTAGCGTGCGTCAATGCGTGCCGCTAGTGGATAATTACCACTGGCGCGTCGGCGTGCGAAATCCAATTGCTCTAGTGCCTGTTTATAGTCACCAACCCGTGCAAAATATTCTGCGCGTGCTTGATGCACGCCGATGATGTTACCTGTTTGCCCGCGTGTTTCTGCTTGTAAATACCATAAATCGCTGTCGTCCGGGCGTTCAGATAATAAGTTATCCAGTTGCTTTTCAGCATCTTTATAGCGTTTCTGTTTTATTAACAGTTGAATGTATTGAGTGCGTACAATGTAATTTTCAGGATATTTTATGAGTAATGTATTGATATTTTTTTCTGCATCGTTGAGTTTGTTTTCAGCCAAATCAATGTCGATATGTGCTGTTTGATATATCAGTTCGTGAGGTGATTTGTTGAGTAGTATTTTTAAATTATTGCGAGCCTCCTCATACTGTTCCGCTTTTAGTTGTGCCAGTGCCAAGCCATAACGAGCAGCTTCATTATTTACATTATCTGCTAACAGAGTACGAAATTGTTTAACGGCAAGCCCTGCGGTTGTTTCGTACTGAATTTGTATCCGTGCGCGCATCAATTGATATATTAAGGTGTCATTAATTCCATGACCATCAAAAGAAGCTGCACGATTTTGTGTGTCTGCAATGCGTGAATCGCTTAGAGGATGCGTCATTAAAAATTCAGGAGGTAATTTACTGTATCTATATTGACGCATTAAACGCTCAAACATCGTGGGCATAGTATTGGGGTTGTAGCCTGCTTTCTGTAAATTAGTAATACCTATACGGTCGGCTTCTTGTTCGTTTTGACGAGAAAAACTACGTTGTGATTGAATAGCAGCCGCTTGTGTAGAAGCAATAGCAGCCATTCCCGCATCACCTGCCCCGGCAGCGGCAGCAACAACGCCCGCCATTAACGCAGCCATCATGGGTAATTGCATACGCCGTTGTTCTTCTAATCCGCGTGCAAAATGGCGTTGTGATAAATGTGCTAATTCATGTGCCATGACAGAGGCAAATTCGCCTTCAGTTTGGGCATGTAAAAATAAACCACCATTAACACCGATGACCCCACCGGGTGCAGCGAACGCATTTAATTGTGAGCTATCAAGTAATATAAAAGTTAAACGACGGTCTTCTAATTGACTGGTTTCGACTAATTTATAGGTTATTTTTTCTATAAAATCGACGAGGACGGGATCATTTAATGTATTAACATGCCCTCGTAGTGCATTTAACCACGCGCGTCCTAAGCGGTACTCTTGCTCGGGGGCTACAATGGCTGAACTTGCGTCGCCTAGCGATGGCAGCGTTTCAGCTTGCACGGAAAGCGTCTGCAAACATGCCAACGCCAATAATGTATTACGCAACACTGTCATTTATCCTACTCCTGCACAAGGAACTGTTTCCGTCTGTTTATCTGACTGGTCAGCGAGCGTAACGCTTGGGTATGCTGCTACGCTCTACCGATAAGAGTTCAATCATGACCGATTACACCGCGCAAACCCCAGTGGCAAACGCTGAAGTGGATGCCCGTGGGCTTTCTTGTCCATTACCGTTATTAAAAGCTAAATTAGCATTAAATGCCTTACCCAGTGGTGCCGTACTCCATGTATTAGCAACCGACGCGGGGTCGCAACGAGACTTTCGAGCTTTTGTTCGTTTAGCGGGACATGCCTTATTGCATGAATATGAACGTGATGGAATTTATCAATATTGGTTATGCAAGTCTTGAGGCGGGTTGAATGATTGCTATATTGCGTGGCTGGGTTAATAGATATTTTTCTGATGAGCAAGCGTTAGTATTAGCGGCCATCTTAATTTTAGGGTTTACAGTTGTTTTAACACTGGGCGATATGTTGGCACCTGTGTTGGCGAGTTTAGTAGTTGCTTTTTTATTGCAAGGAATGGTGCATAAATTAGAAACATTGCGTGTGCCCCGAATGCTATCTATTTGGTTGGTTTTTTTATTGTTTGTTGCCCTTTTGATGGCTTGTTTATTTGGGTTGATTCCTCTGGTTTGGCGGCAGTCGCTTAATTTATTTAATGAGTTACCGAGAATGCTGTCCGATGGGCAGGATATGCTGTTGTTGCTGCCTAAAAAATACCCTGAGTTATTAACTGACGCGCAGGTTGTTGCAGCATTAGAAAGTACACGCGGTGAATTAGGGCGCATTGGTCAGTGGTTATTATCTTACTCGTTGGCGAGTGTTTCGTTAGTCGTTAGTATGATGATTTATCTTGTGCTTGTGCCGATTCTTGTGTTCTTTTTCTTAAAAGACCGCCAGCAAATTATTAAGTGGTTCACTGGTTATTTGCCAACTCAACGCAAATTGGTGAGTCGTGTCTGGGTCGAAATGAATGAACAAATGGCGAATTATATTCGCGGAAAAGTCATTGAGATTATAATAACAGGCGTGGCTACTTATATTGGCTTCGCTGTGTTTGGTTTGAATTATTCGGCGCTTTTGGCGTTGTTAGTCGGATTATCAGTGGTGGTGCCTTATGTGGGGGCGGTGGTTGTTACAGTGCCTGTTACCTTAATTGCGCTATTTCAATGGGGTTGGGGCGATCAATTTATTTACTTGATGTTGGTGTATGCCATTATTCAGGGCTTAGATGGTAACGTACTGGTACCCTTATTGTTTTCGGAAGCGGTTAATCTTCATCCGGTTGCGATTATTTGCGCTGTTTTATTATTTGGTGGGTTGTGGGGATTTTGGGGCGTGTTTTTTGCGATTCCGTTAGCCACGCTATGTAAGGCTGTTATCAATGCGTGGCCACGTTCACCGCGAGAGCGTTTTTCTTATTAGCAGGATGTCGTAAGTTGCTGAAGTGTTGAGAGTACCTCGGCGGCATGTCCCGGCACTTTAACGGCACGCCATTCCGCACGCAGCACGCCTTCTGTATCAAGCAAGAACGTGCTGCGGTCAATGCCGAGATATTCTTTGCCGTACAGTTTTTTTAGTTTCAGTACATCAAATAATTGACACAGTGTTTCTTCGGTATCGGCAATTAATTCAAACGGGAAATTTTG
>CAZBNX010000023.1:110-3477 GCA_964493255.1 uncultured Pseudomonas sp. | reverse complement strand
TCAAGGTTGAGCATATCCGCGAAATCTAAAAATTGGTCACGCAGCCAGCTAATTTGCATGTCAGGCGGCAGTACGACCGTCATGGTGGCATTAAATAAACCGGCACCGGTATGCGGCGCTGGCAGCGTATCGCCAGTTATGCTTTCGATAGTAACCTGTTGATTAGCAAAGAATTGGCACAGTTCGGCCAAGATATTAGGTCGGTATGCTGCGCTCACATAAACCATGTACGGCAGCGCGTTAGGGCGGTCTTCGGCCATGTTGCTGCGCGTGCTGGTAATGTGCAGCTCATGGCGTTTGGCCAACTGCGGCAAGCTGGCTTCTAAGCGCGCTAATCCGTCCCAGCCGCCGGTCACTTGTAGGATGAGAGAGCTGTATTCGCCGTGCCGATTTAAGCGGCTACCGATGACGTTGCAGCGACTTTCTAAACAGGCGCGGCAGAGCAGGCCAGCAAGTTCCGTAGAGGTGCCTAATGCACTGATTACGAGAAACTGTTCACGAGGTGGAATGACAGCCATGCGGGTTTCCTAGGGACAACAAACAAAGTTTGAAAGGCCGCGCAGGGTAGCGAAAAGCACGGTTTAGTGGAATGCCCGGCCTTAGGCTGGCCGCTTGTACAAGGCTAGGGGCATCAGTACCATGACGGTTTTCGTTTATGACGTGGTAGGAGCGGTTGCATGATTTCCGGCAGCATTGTGGCACTCGTAACGCCGATGGATGCAGAGGGCAACCTGGATTGGGACAGCCTCACTCGGCTGGTAGATTTCCATCTCCAGGAAGGCACGAACGCCATCGTTGCGGTCGGTACAACGGGGGAGTCCGCTACCCTTGCTTTTGATGAGCATGTGGCAGTGATTCGCCATGTGGTCAAACAGGTGGCAGGTCGTATTCCGGTGATTGCGGGTACGGGGGCAAACTCCACGCGCGAAGCCATTGAATTGACGGCTGCGGCCAAAGAAGCCGGTGTCGATGCTTGCCTGTTGGTTACGCCCTACTACAACAAACCTACGCAAGAAGGGCTGTTCCTGCATCACAAAGCGATTGCGGAAGCGGTTGATATTCCTCAGATTCTTTATAACGTGCCCGGTCGCACGGCGTGCGACATGCTGCCCGATACGATTGCCCGTTTGTCGGTGGTGCCAAACATCATTGGCGTGAAAGAGGCCACCGGCAATCTGGAACGCGCGCGTGAAGTGCTGGATAAAGTGGCGGCGGATTTCTTGGTTTATTCCGGTGATGACGCCACCGCTGTCGAGCTGATGCTGATGGGCGGTAAAGGCAATATTTCAGTAACCGCCAACGTGGCACCACGCGACATGAGCGAGCTGTGCGCGTTAGCCATGCGCGGTGAAGCCGAGCCAGCGCGGGCGATTAACCAGCGTTTGATGCCGTTGCATCAAAAGTTGTTCTGCGAATCCAACCCCATTCCGGTGAAATTTGCGCTGCAAGAAATGGGTTTCCTTTCCGAAGGTATCCGCTTGCCGCTGACGTGGCTCAATTCGGCCTATCACGACGTTGTCCGCGAGGCAATGCGCCAAGCGGGCATTTTGGCCTAACGCGGAGAATGTGCATGAAGCGACTGGCCAGTTTTTCTGCGCTTGCGTTGACCGTCATGGCCAGCAGTGGGTGTGCTTGGTTGTGGGGCAAAGAAGGTTACTTCCGTGACCGTGGTAGCGACTACCTCGCTGCGCGTGAAGTGGCACCCATGCAAGTTCCGCAAGACGTGCAGGCACGTCCTTTGGACTCGCTGTTGCCGATTCCGGCGCGCGTTCCTCTGCCGGTTGCCACTGGCAAAGAGGGATTTGAGGTGCCGCGTCCTTTGGCATTGGGTGAGGTCAGCCCGCCCAGCAGTGTGACGCTGCAAAAAGGTGTCGATCAACGCTGGTTAGTCGCACAACGCCCGCCCGCTGAAGTATGGCCATTGGCACGCGAATTTTTTGAGCGCGTGGGTCTGCCCGTAGCCAGCGACCGTCCAGAACGCGGCGAGCTGGTCAGTAGTTGGGCACCTTTATCCGGTGCGCTGGCGCGTCATCTGGATAATCCCAAGAATGAAGTGAGCGTGCGCTTGCGCGTGGAGCCGGGCGTACAACGCAACACCAGCGAAATTTCTTTGCTGACTAACGTGCGTCCGGCGGGTAGCGGCGCTAACCCCGCATGGCCACGCAGCCCTGTGGTACCTACATTGGATGCGCTGTTATTAGAGCAACTGCTTGGCCACCTTGAAAAAGGTGCGGCGGGGCGTGGCAGCAGCGTTTCTTTGTTGGCCAATCGCAGTTTCGATGCACCGAGCAAAGCCAGCGTGAGTGCCGATAAAGCGGGCAATCCGTTGTTAATTTTGGTCAGCGATGCCGACCGCTCGTGGTCTGCGTTGGGGCGTGCGTTGCAGGAAGAAAAAATCACCGTGGATGATATGGACCGCACACAAGGCGTCTATTTCATTAATTTATCGGGAGAAAAGCCAAATGAAAAACCGGGCTTCTTCTCTCGTTTGTGGAGCAAATCTGACAACGCCGAGCGTTATCAAGTGCGCTTGAAAGCGGTGTCCGGTGTGATGCACGTCACGGTTGAAAAAGAGCAGCAACCCGCACCCGCTGACGTGGCGCGTAAGCTACTCACGCAACTGCGTGACCGCTTGAACTAATCCGCTATTTTTGTGTTTTTCATGACGGGCGAAACCTCATCAGTTTCGCCCGTTCCGTTTGTTGAAAATGGAAACGTCGCTATGAGCACACCTTCTACTCTCAGCCTGAAAAAACTGTATTCGGGCAAAGTCCGCGATTTGTACGAAATTGATGAAAAACGCATGTTGATGGTGGCCAGTGATCGCCTGTCAGCGTTCGATGTCATCTTGGAAGAGCCGATTCCCGAAAAAGGTAAAATCCTGACGGCTATTTCTAATTTTTGGTTTGAAAAACTCAAAGACGTAGTGCCCAACCACTTCACCGGCGACCGCGTAGACGATGTGGTGCCCGCCGCTGAATTGCCTTTGGTTGAAGGGCGTGCTGTGGTGGCCAAGCGTTTGCAGCCGGTGCCGGTTGAAGCCATCGTGCGCGGCTATTTGGTGGGTTCGGGTTGGAAGGAATACCAAAAAAGCGGCACCGTGTGCGGCATTGCGCTGCCTGCGGGCTTGAACGAAGCGGCGCGTTTGCCGGAGCCTATTTTCACGCCCTCCACCAAAGCGGCTGTCGGCGACCATGATGAAAATATCTCGTTCGCGCAGTGTGAAGCCATTATCGGTGCGGAATTAGCCGCAAAAGTGCGCGATACGGCCATTGCCCGGGACAGCGCACCGGTGGAATAGGCGGCAACGCGCGGCATCATTATTGCGGAGACCAAATTTGAATATGGTTTGGATGAAGACGGCACC
>CAZBNX010000023.1:0-100 GCA_964493255.1 uncultured Pseudomonas sp. | reverse complement strand
TGCGTGATACGGCCATTGCACTGTACAGCGCCGCAGTGGAGTACGCGGCAACGCGCGGCATCATTATTGCGGATACCAAATTTGAATTTGGTTTGGATGA
>CAZBNX010000022.1:15133-17903 GCA_964493255.1 uncultured Pseudomonas sp. | reverse complement strand
TCACGCACGGGATAGGCCAATAAATCGTGTGCACACAGCAGCTCTGATTTATCAGCACTTAGGGCTAAACGGCCATGACAAAGGGGACAAGCAAGTAAATCAAGCAGTTTTGGGTCCATGCGTGCGGTCCAGAAGAAGAGAAAGAGGAGCCGCCAACCAGCATTAACCCGCCATCAAGCGGGTTAATTGGCTATCAAACCACGCCACAAAAGCAGCAGAGGGCTGCCCTTCGACGGCCAGATACCACCAATCGGCGGCGGCAAATTCACGGCATTTCACCGCATCTTTTTCTGTCATCACTACGGGGAGTTGCGGGCTAAAACGTAAATCTTCCCGACAATAAGCCGCATGATCGGCGAAAGGATGCGGAATAGGCTGCCAGTGTAGCGCCTCAAGGGTAGTGAAGAAACGCTGCGGATGCCCAATGCCCGCCACCGCATGTACGGACTGCCCAGCCGTCCACTGTGACAACGCACACGGCTGGCCGCTGGCTACATTCACCAACGCCACCGGCTGTAATTGAAAAGCAAAACCTTGGGCGCTGTCGGTTGCGGCACCATTCAATAAACAGGCATCAACGCTGGCTAAACGGGTGGCAGGTTCGCGCAAAGGCCCCGCCGGTAAACATGCGCCATTGCCTAAACCGCGCGCGGCATCAATCAGCACCAGCTCTAAATCACGCGCCAGCCGGTAATGCTGAAGGCCGTCATCACTGAGGATAAGGTCAAGGGGTTGTTGCTCGTTGGCCGTTTGTTCGAGCAACGCCCGAGCAGCGCGCGCCCGATGGGGGTCGATGACCAGCGGCACGCCGGTGCGCTCTACTAACATTAACGGCTCGTCACCCGCGATGGCCGCAGACTGACCGGCGCGCACTCGCCACGGAAACGCAGGCGGCGCAGCACCATACCCCCGACTCACGACGCCCACCCGCAACCCACGCGCCCGACAATGCTCAATCAGCCACAAAATCAGCGGCGTTTTGCCCGTACCGCCTACCGTGATATTGCCCACCACAATTACCGGTACCGGTGCGCGCCATGTTTCGGTGCGCCCGGCGAGAAAACGGGCGCGGCGGTGTTCCACGATGCGTCGATACAAGCACGCCAGCGGACGCGCCCACCACGGAGGCGGCGCATCACTGTACCAACGTGCTGAAAGACGCTCCGCCCACTTCACGGCGATGTCACTTCTACCGTCGTGATACGCAACTGCGTGAAGCCCAATTTGCCAGCGGCGTCCATGGCAATCACCACCGCTTGATGCGGCGTTTTTGCATCGGCGCTCACCACCAACGGTTTGCGGTTATCGCCGCCTGAGGCTTGCTGAAGCGCCGTCATCAACGTGGCCAAATCACTGCGCGCAAGCAACTGATTATTCAGCGAAATTTGCCCATCAGCGGCAATTTCTATCTCAAGCGCAGCAGCCTCTTCAACGGCGGCACCGCTGGCGGCTTCCGGCAAAACGACCTTCATTTGCGTCTCACGGGTGAACGTCGTGCTGACCACAAAGAACAGCAACAGAATGAACACCACATCCAGCAAAGACGCTAAGTTAATCTCGACATTTTCACGAGGTTTACGTCGGAATTTCACCGCTTATTGTCCTCACCGACTTCGATTTCGCGGTCGCCCTGCACCATTTCTACAAGACGAACAGCCTCCTGCTCCATGCTAACCACCAAGCTATCTACATGGCGCTGCAAGTAGCGATGACAGAACAACGCTGGAATCGCCACCATCAAACCTGCTGCCGTTGTAATCAACGCCTTGGAGATACCACCCGCCAAAATAGGCGCGTTGGCCATGCCGTTGCCCATGAAGCCACCAAAAATATCAATCATGCCGAGAACGGTGCCTAATAGCCCCAATAAAGGCGCTAACGCGGCAATACTGCCCAGCGCGTTTAGGTAACGCTCTAAATCATGAATAACGCGCGCGGCTGCTTCCTCGATGCACTCTTTCATGATGTCGCGGCCATGACGTGAGTTAGCCAAACCCGCCGCCAAAACCTCCCCTAACGGGGATGAAGTGCGTAGCTCGCGCAGTTTCTGGCTATCAAGCTGACCGCCTTGAATCCAGCGCCATACTTGAGCCAGCAAATCAGGCGGCGTTACACGGGAGGCGCGCAGCGTCCACAGGCGTTCGGCGCTAATGGCTACCGCAGCAATCGAACAAACAATGATAGGCAGCATCATCCAGCCACCGGATTTAACCAGTTCCCACACAGTCGGCAATCTCCACAAGAAGAAGTTGCTCACTCTAGCACAGGGGCGCGAATCGCCGAGGGGCTAGGTTTCAATTCTGCTGCCAAAATCCACCTTGACCGCGCCAACCCTCGGGCGGCAGCCATTCTCCTAAGCGAATCCGAATAGCGCCTTTCTGCGCCGTGTCCTGTATTGCGATGCCCATCCGCTGATAGCGCGCTAACACCAACGGATGCGGGTGCGAAAACGCATTATGCAACCCGCGCGAAATCAGCACCTGATGCGGTGCCACGGCGCGTAAAAACGCCGAACTCGACGCCGTTTTGCTGCCGTGGTGCGGAGCCAAAAACCATTCAGCGCGCACATCACGCCCACTTTTTTGCCACTCCATTTCGGCCTCGGTGCTCATGTCGCCAGTCAGAAATAGCCGCTCGCCGTTAGCCTCCACACGCAGCAAACAGCTTGCATCATTCGGATTACGCGCCTTCGCCCAACGCCATTGGCTGAACGTGACGCCATCCCATTGCCACGTTTGCCCGTCTTCACAGGGTTGTGGTGGCGGCGATA
>CAZBNX010000022.1:13290-15033 GCA_964493255.1 uncultured Pseudomonas sp. | reverse complement strand
CCCGCTAACGCCAACGGCACAATGCACACACTGACCCACGGCACCGCCAGCAGATTCGCCACAGGCCCGCTCACACTCACGGGCAATCCCAACCCGGCCAGCAAGGGCAATAAACCCACCGTCATCGCCCACTGGCTGGCCAGCAACGCCCACACCCACGACGGCTTGCCCACACGATGTGCAAAACAGCCCCACAAAATCGCCACCGCAGAAAACGACAACCAAAACCCCGGCTGCAAACTGGAAAGCGGGTCATAAAGAAGAACGGCGCTAAATGCCAACAACAAGGCTAACCCCATCGACAGCGGCACCGCGCGCCAGCGCCACCACAACACCAACGCCAACATGAAGCACGCGCGCTGCACCGGAATGCCCCAGCCCGCCAAATAGCCGTAAACCAATGCGCCGAACAACGCCAATCCGCACGCGACCGGCAGCCACGCGCAACGCGCGGGCCACACCCGATAACGAAACAACAACGCCACCAAGGCATATAAAACACCCGCTAACAGCGTGATGTGTTGTCCTGAAACCACCAGTAAATGCGTTGTGCCGGTGGCTTGCAGCAAGCGCCAGCCTTCCGCCGATAACCCCGACGCATCGCCCAGCACCAACGCCGCTAACGTGCCTTGTTGACCGGCCGCATCCACCGTCAATAAGCGGGCGCGCAGGTGCTCGCGCCATGCGTCCCATGCGCTGGCTTCGGATAGGCGCTCACCGCGCTTAACACTCCCCACCGCGCCCACATGCCGCGCCAGTAACCACGCTTCATAATCAAAGACATACGGATTAGCGGTGCCTGTGGGCGCGCGCACATTCACCGCCAAACGCCAGCGTTCACCATTCACTAAAGGCGGCGCTTGCTGCCACGACAAGCGCAAACGCGACGGCAAGGCACCGCGTCGGCTGGTGGCGTCTTCAAGATAAAATTGCGTGCTCTCTCCGTTTAATTCCGAGAGTCCCACCACGCGGCCTTCTAGCCACACGGTGCGCCCATCCAATTCGGCAGAAAGTCGGTCATCTAACAGGCGTTGCGCGCTCCACATCGTCCAGAAAGCGCCTATGAAGAAGCACAGAAACAGCACACTCCAAGGCCGCAGCCGTCGCACTGCACTGAACAGCGCACACCCCACCACCGCCACACCACCGACCATCAGCGGCGGCCATGACGCCACAAATACCGGCAACAACAAACCGGCACAGAGCGCAAACAGTAACCAATACATCCGGCATCATCCGTGAACAGGGCGCGAAATAAACAGAAAAACACCCGCAGCCTAATCCAATAGAAAGTGGTCGGTTGTGCGCGGCTTCACACTTTTATGCGCTGCCGTAAGCGGCATAATGAAAAAATAACTGGCCCAATGACACAACGCCCATGCCCCGTGACCTGATTCGTCGCTACACGCCCCACCCGGACCGCATCCGCGAACATAAAGCCTTGCGCTTTATGAGCCACCTTTTGTACGAGCCTAATTTGTGGCATCTCAACCGCCGCTCAGTATCACGCGCGATGGCGGTGGGCTTATTTTGGGCGCTGATTCCGATGCCCATGCAAACCGCGCCCGCCGTTGCGATGGCGATTTTTTTGCGCGCTCATTTGCCGGTTTCGCTGGGTTTGGTGTGGCTCACCAACCCTCTGACCATGCCGCCCGTCATGTATGCCACTTATCGTTTGGGCGCGTGGTTATTGGGTGAACCGGCGCTCTCGCTACCCGATAGCCTCTCGCTGGAATGGGTGAC
>CAZBNX010000022.1:0-13190 GCA_964493255.1 uncultured Pseudomonas sp. | reverse complement strand
GCCGACAGCTCTTCACCCGCCAGCCACACGCTGCCTTCTGTGGGGTTATCCAGCCCGCCCAACAGATTCAATAACGTAGTTTTACCCGAACCCGATGTGCCCACAATGGCGGCACGTTCACCCGGTTTTAGCTCCAGTTCGACGCCTTTCAACACCTGAACCGTCTGCGGCCCTTCTTCATAAGATTTGCCCAACTGACGGCACTGCAACACCGCTTGATAGTTACTCATAACGCAAGGCCTCCGCAGGCTGGGTACGGGCCGCTTTCCACGCGGGATACAGGGTCGCCAAGAAACTCATCAGCAACGCGGTGGAACAAATCAACACCACATCATCGACTTTTAATTCAGAGGGTAAGTAATTGATGAAATACACGTTTGAGTTAAGGAATTGATGCCCCAATAATTTTTCCAGCGCAGCCACCCATGCCGTGATATTCAGCGCAGAAATAACGCCTAACACGCCACCAATCACCGTCCCCACGACACCAATTACCGTGCCTTGCACCATAAACACCATCATGATTTGACGCGGCGTCATGCCCAGCGTGCGTAAAATGGCGATGTCGGCTTTTTTGTCGGTAACGACCATGACCAGCGTAGAAATAATGTTGAACGCAGCCACCGCCACAATCAGCAACAGCAGCAAGGCAATCATGGTTTTTTCCATTTGAATGGCTTGGAATAAATTGCCATGACTGCGCGTCCAATCGCGGGCAATAAACTCTTGACCTTGCAAGGCGTTAGCAATATCCCACGAGACTTGAGGCGCGCGGAATAAGTCGCGCAATTTCAAGCGCACACCTTCCACTTGATGCTCTTGCCAGTGCGATAACACCGCCGCATCACCAATATGAATCAGCGCCAGCGAGTTATCTAAATCCGCGCCTACTTTGAAAATGCCCACAATCGTAAAGCGCTTCAAACGTGGAAATACGCCCGCCGGTGTCACCGAGGCTTCGGGGAGGATAAAGGCCAATTTGTCACCCACGCCCACGCCCAAACGACGCGCCGTGCCCTCACCGACCACCATGCCAAACTCGCCGCTTTGCAGGGCGTTCAAATCCCCCGCCACCATGTGTTCACTGATAATCGACACATCGCGCTCGGCTTCCGGCAAAACGGCGTTTACTAACACCGGACGCACTGAACCGCTGTGCGTCAACATGCCTTGTAATTGTGTAAACGGTGCGACGCCCACCACATCCGGGTGACGCTTCACCTGTTCAGCCAACGCGCGCCAATCATCGACGGGTTGTGTACCACTCGTAATCGTGGCGTGCGGCACCATGCCTAAAATCCGCGTGCGTAACTCGCGGTCAAAACCGTTCATCACCGACAGCACCAAAATCATGACCAAGACACCCAACGAAAGGCCAATCATGGAGGTAAGGGAGATAAACGAAATGAAATGATTGCGGCGTTTGGCACGGGTGTAACGCACGCCGATGAACACGGATAACGGATTAAACATGCGCGATTGCCCTAGCAGGCGAAAAAATAAGTCCAGAAACGACACAACCCGCCGGAAAAACCGGCGGGCTGCAAGCACGGGTACGACCTGATTAGAAGCTTTCCCGATTTGGCCAACGCCAAACGCCGGGATAGCTAAACGGCCAACCTCCGACCGGCTCAGGCTTCCGGTCGGAGTCAGTTAAAAAAGCCGGTTCAGTCCATCGAACGCGGCTACCCGGTAGGCTTCCGCCATGGTCGGATAGTTGAACGTCGTATTGATGAAATACTTGATGGTATTGCCTTCACCGTCTTGGTTCATGATGGCCTGCCCGATGTGGACAATCTCAGACGCCTGATAGCCAAAGCAATGCACGCCGAGCACTTCCAGCGTTTCGCGGTGGAACAAAATCTTCAACATGCCGACACGTTCATTGGAAATTTGCGCGCGCGCCATGGATTTGAAGAACGCTTTGCCCACTTCGTACGGCACACGCGCCTTTGTCAACTCTTGTTCGGTTTTACCAATCGAGCTGATTTCTGGGATGGTGTAAATGCCGGTCGGAACGTCTTCCACGAAATGCCAGCCTTCATAGCCTTCATTTTGGGCAATGTTGGCGGCAGCAGAACGGCCTTGGTCATACGCGGCGCTGGCCAGACTCGGCCAGCCAATCACGTCACCGGCTGCATACACATTAGAAACACTGGTGCGATAGTAGGTATCAACGTTCACCTGACCACGACTATTGGCTTCTAAGCCAATGTTTTCTAACGCTAATTTGTCTGTGTTGCCGGTGCGGCCATTACACCAGAGCAGTGCGTCGGCCTTCACCTTTTTACCTGACTTCAGGTGCATCACGACGCCGTGGTCTAAGCCTTCAATGCGGTCGTATTCTTCGTTATGACGCACCAGCACGTTATTGGTGCGGAGGTGGTAGCTCAGCGCGTCGGAGATTTCATCATCCAAGAAGCTCAGTAATTGGTCGCGGGTATCAATTAAATCAACCAACACACCTAAGCCACTGAAAATAGAGGCATATTCGCAGCCAATAACGCCCGCTCCGTAAATAATCATCCGGCGTGGGGTGTGGCTCAGGGTGAGAATAGTGTCACTGTCATAAATACGCGGATGGCTGAAATCAATATCCGCCGGACGATAAGGACGCGAGCCTGTCGCAATCACCACATTTTTGGCCAGCAGCGTTTCAATTACGCCGTTATGCCCAAGCACCTGCACGGTGTTGGCGTCTTGAAAACTGGCGGTACCGGCAAACAAGTCGATACGGTTGCGCGCATAGTAGCCGGTGCGCGACGCCACTTGTTTTGCAATGACTTTCTCGGCGCTCTTCAGCACGTCCGGGAACGAGAACCAACGCGGCTCACCAATTTGGCGGAACATTGGATTGGTGTTGAATTGCAGAATTTGCCGTACCGAGTGACGCAGTGCTTTAGAGGGGATTGTCCCCAAGTGGGTGCAGTTACCACCGACTAATTTGCGGCTATCAACGACCGCCACTTTGCGCCCACTTTTAGCGGCGCTCATCGCCGCCCCTTCACCCGCTGGGCCTGTGCCCAATACCACCACATCATAGTTGTAGACAGCCATCTGCCACTCCTCAGAGACCCACTCCAGCCCACACGGAGACTGTATGAAACACAACGCGGGCTAATGGCCCGCGCTGAAAACCTGTTTAAGACGTGCGCGGTGCATCGTACACCGGCGCAACGATTGCACAAAAACCAATCGCCGCGTCATTAGCGCGCGACCGTATCTGGAAATTGCGCCAAAAACGCGGGGCTGGCTTTTGTGACGAAGCCGCCACCTTCTCGCACGATGAAAAACGCAGCAATGCCCGATTGCGTGGCAAATGTCATGCCTTCTTCAGGGCCTAAAATCATTAAAAGCGTGGAAAGACCGTCTGCGTAAACCGCTTGTGGATGCGCAACCGTCACCGAGGCCAACGTGTGCGCGATTGGGTAGCCAGTGCGTGCGTCTAATGTGTGTGAGTATCGCCGCCCATCTTTTTCAAAATAATTACGATAATCACCCGATGTTGATAAACCAAGTCCATCTAAATTAAGGATTTTTTGTGCAATTTGTTGGTCATCTCGCGGCGCTTCAATCGCAATATGCCACGCGGAGCCATCGGGTTTATGGCCGCGTGCTTTTAATTCACCCGTTGCTTCAACCACATAATGTTGAATGCCTTGCGATTCCATAAACGCCGCCATGCGGTCAACCGCTTGACCAGCCGCCACGGCGTTAAAATCCACTTTTAGCGCGATGTCTTTGCATAATTGGCCATCACGAATATGCAAATACTGATGCCCGATACCCTGTTTAGCGGCTGCAATTTCTTCGGCGGAAGGCACTTTTTCACCCCGCGACCCCGGCCCAAAGCCCCACGCACGCATCAACGGAAACAGCGTCATATCAAACGCGCCATCTGTTTGTTTGGACAGCGACTCGCCGAGCGCCACTAATTCCAACATAGGTGCAGGCACGCTCATGCAGGTACCGGCAGGCGCTTGATTAAAGATAGAAACCCGCGAATCCGAGCGCCACGTTGACATTTGCTGGTCAACGTCAGCGAGGATGGCGTCTATGCCTTGCTTGAGTACCGCCGTGCTGGGCGTTGTGGCGGTGTGTACAAATTTTACGGAATAGGTGCTGCCCATCGTTGGGCCGCCAAAGGTTTCCAGTGTTGCGCTGGGTTTACAGGCCGCCACCATGAAGGCCACAACCCCGAATAACACTGCTTTCACTGTTGCTTGCACAGGTTACAACCTCAATTTTCGTTGAAGCGATGGCTTCACCGCGCAGACAATAAAAACAGGGGCCGAAGCCCCCGTTTCCGCCTAATGGCTAACGCGGATTAGCGTGGGAATGACGGAGCATTCGCGCCCGCCATGTCTTCCAGCACGCGCACCACTTGGCAGCTATAGCCAAACTCGTTGTCGTACCACACATACAGAACGACGCGGTTGTCGCTGCAAATGGTCGCGCCAGCGTCAACCACGCCCGCATGACGAGAACCCACGAAGTCAGTGGAAACCACTTCCAGCGAGTTGGTGAAATCAATTTGCTGGCTCAGTGGGCTGTTCAGCGCCGCATCACGCAGGTAATCGTTGATTTCGTCTTTGCTGGTGGCGTTTTCCAGATTCAGGTTCAGGATGGCCATAGAGACGTTCGGCGTTGGAACGCGAATCGCGTTGCCGGTCAGCTTGCCTTTCAGCTCAGGCAGCGCCTTCGCTACGGCGCTGGCTGCACCTGTCTCAGTGATAACCATGTTCAGCGGGGCGCTACGGCCACGGCGATCACCTTTGTGGAAGTTGTCGATGAGGTTCTGGTCGTTGGTGTACGAGTGAACGGTTTCAACGTGGCCGTTTACGATACCAAACTTATCATTGACCGCTTTCAGCACCGGCACGATGGCGTTCGTGGTGCAAGAAGCTGCCGAGATAATGGTGTCTTCGGCGCTGATGTCGCCGTGATTGATACCGTGAACGATGTTCTTCACCGCACCTTTGCCCGGCGCAGTCAGGATGACACGCGCCGCACCCGGGCACTTCAGATGCTGCGCCAGACCATCGGCATCACGCCATTTGCCGGTGTTGTCCACCACGATGGCGTTATTGATGCCATACGCGGTGTAATCCACGGTCGTTGGGTCGTTGGAATAAATCACCTGAATCAGGTTGCCATTGGCGAGGATGGTGCCGTTTTCCTCGTCGATGGTGATGGAACCGTTGAATGGGCCGTGAACGGAATCACGACGCAACAGGCTGGCACGCTTGAGCAGGTCATTTTCAGCACCTTTACGCACCACGATAGCGCGCAGACGCAGGCCGTCGCCGCCGCCGGTTTTTTCAATCAGCAAACGCGCTAACAGGCGACCAATACGGCCAAAGCCGTACAGCACAACGTCAGTGCCTTCGCGTTTTTCAGCGCCTTGTTTGCCAACAACGCTTTCCAGCTCGCTACGCACGAACTCTTCAACACTACGGCCTTGGCCTTCGTGCTTGAACTTAACCGCCATACGGCCCAAGTCCACAGAAGCAGCGCCCAATTTGAGGCCCGCCATGGCTTGAACGATGGGGAAAGTGTCGTGTACGGACAGCTCGGCATCGTCAATTTGACGCGCGAAACGGTGAGTTTTGAGGATACCCACCACAGAGCTGTTCACGAGGCCACGACCGTAAACGGACGTCGCCACGTTGTTGTTACGGTAGAGCTGGCCAATCAGTGGAATCATGGCCTCAGCAAGGGCTTCACGATCAATCCACTCACCGAGACACTGTTCTGGCTTCTGAGTCACAGGCGGTACCTTCGAATTAATACAGGTTGAAAGGAATTAACATTATGACGACGGCAAAGGTTAGCGGCAACGCGCACCAAGATGGCACTGACAGCCCGCCCACCAGCCCGCTAGAATCCCCGCCCCTTCGCTCACTTGCTTGATGCCGACCGCCACCGTGACTGTATTACGCCTTCCGCTTCTACCGACCGCCTCTGGCAAACAACACTGGGGCCATTTGCCCGGAGCTGCTCAAAGTTTGGCTATTGCGGAAGCTGCCCGCAGCAGCCAAGGATTTACGCTGCTCCTCACCGACGGCGGTCAAAGTGCCGAACGTCTGGAACACGAGCTGCGTTTCTTTGCGCCTACGCTGCCCGTGCTGCATTTCCCAGATTGGGAAACACTGCCGTATGACGTTTTTTCGCCGCATCAAGACATCATTTCGCAGCGAATCGCCACACTTTGCCAACTGCCCGACATCACCCACGGCGTGCTGGTGGTACCGATTAGCACCGCGCTGCAACGCCTTGCGCCGCCCGGTTTCTTGTTGGGTTCGTCGTTATCGTTAGATGTTGGACAGACATTTGATGCCGGAAAAATGCGCCTTCGCCTTGAAGCCGCTGGTTATCGGTGTGTGGATACGGTGCGCGAACGCGGTGAATTTGCCGTGCGTGGCGCGTTAATTGACCTATACCCAATGGGGAGCGCGCTGCCGTATCGCATTGATTTATTTGATGACGAAATCGAAACCCTCCGCACCTTTGACCCCGAAACGCAACGCTCATTGGAGAACGTCGAGCGCATTCGTTTGCTGCCCGCGCGCGAATTTCCACTCGAAAAAGAGGCTATCGCTGCATTTCGTGCCCGTTTCCGCGAGCGTTTCGACGTAGACCATCGGCGTTGTCCGTTGTATCAAGATTTGTCGAGCACCATTATTCCGGCGGGCATTGAATATTACTTGCCGCTGTTTTTTGAGCAAACCGCCACGCTGTTCGATTATTTGCCCACCAATACGCGCGTGTTTGCGTTACCGGGCATCGAACAAGCCGCCGAACATTTCTGGACAGACGCCCGCACGCGCTACGAAGACCGGCGCATCGACCCAGAACGCCCGTTATTGCCGCCTGCCGAACTTTTTTTGCCGGTCGAAAGCTGCTTCGCGCAGCTCAAACAATGGGCGCGCATCACCGTCAGCCAAGACGATATTGCAACCGGCGTAGGCCGCGAACGCTTCGACGCACAACCGTTGCCCGACATTGCGTTACAGGCCAAAGCCGCCGAACCGCTGGGCGCACTACGGCGTTTTATTGAGCAGTTTTCAGGGCGGATTTTGTTTTGCGCGGAATCGCCCGGACGCCGTGAAATTCTGCTGGAGCTGCTTGGGCGGCTGAAATTGCGCCCCGTTACGCTCAGTAGTTGGCCCGAATTTACCGCCAGCGATGCGAGGCTGGCCATTTGTGTGGCACCGTTAGACAGCGGTTTATTGCTGGAAAATCTGGCACTTATCCCCGAAAGCCCGCTGTTTGGGCAGCGCGTCATGCAGCGTCGGCGGCGTGAACGCGGGCAAACCAGCCAAGAGCAGGTGGTACGCAACCTCACCGAACTGCGCGAAGGTGCGCCGGTGGTACACATCGACCACGGCGTCGGGCGTTACCAAGGCTTGATAACGCTGGACATTGACGGCCAAGCGGCTGAATTTTTAATGCTCGAATACGCCGATGAAGCCAAATTGTATGTGCCAGTTTCGAGCTTGCACCTGATTGCGCGCTACAGCGGCAGCGATGATGAACAGGCACCGCTGCACCGTTTAGGCTCGGAGCAATGGCAAAAAGCACGCCGCAAAGCCGCCGAACAAGTACGCGATGTGGCCGCTGAATTGCTCGACGTGTACGCCCGCCGCGCCGCGCGAAAAGGTTACGCCTTCCAAGACCCTGCCGCTGATTACGCCACGTTTTCGGCAGGCTTTCCGTTTGAAGAAACGCCTGACCAACAAACCGCCATTGATGCCGTGCGCGCCGATATGTTGGCCGCCAAACCCATGGACCGCCTCGTCTGTGGTGATGTGGGGTTTGGCAAAACAGAAGTGGCGATGCGCGCCGCCTTTATTGCGGTACACAGTGGCCGTCAGGTGGCGGTGTTGGTACCCACGACCTTGCTGGCACAGCAGCACTACAACAATTTCTGCGACCGCTTCGCCGATTGGCCGGTGAAAGTCGAGGTGATGAGCCGCTTCAAATCGGCGAAAGAAATCAGCGCCGCCGCTGCGGCACTCGCAGAAGGCAAAATCGACATCCTCATTGGCACACACAAACTCTTGCAAGGCGACGTCACTTTCAAGGATTTAGGGCTGGTCATCATCGACGAAGAGCACCGTTTTGGCGTGCGGCAAAAAGAACAGCTCAAAGCCCTGCGCAGCGAAGTGGATATTTTGACCCTCACCGCCACGCCCATTCCGCGCACGCTGAACATGGCTGTGTCGGGGATGCGCGATTTGTCGATTATTGCCACGCCACCGGCGCGCCGTTTGTCCGTGCGAACCTTCGTGTTGGAGCAAAACACGCCCACCGTCAAAGAAGCGTTATTGCGCGAATTGTTGCGCGGCGGTCAGGTGTATTACCTGCACAACGACGTGAAAACCATCGAAAAATGCGCGGCTGATTTGGCCGAGCTGGTGCCCGAAGCGCGTATCGGGATTGGTCATGGACAGATGCACGAGCGTGAGCTCGAACAAGTGATGAGTGATTTTTATCACAAGCGATTCAATGTGTTAGTCGCTTCCACCATCATTGAAACGGGCATCGACGTACCCAGCGCCAACACCATCATCATTGAGCGTGCCGATAAATTTGGCCTCGCCCAACTGCACCAATTACGCGGGCGCGTCGGGCGCAGCCATCACCAAGCCTATGCGTATTTACTCACCCCCGCCCGCAAACAAATGACCGACGACGCGCAAAAACGTCTTGAAGCCATCGCCAACGCACAAGATTTAGGCGCGGGTTTTGTGTTGGCCACGCATGATTTGGAAATTCGCGGCGCGGGCGAATTGTTGGGCGAAGGGCAAAGCGGCCAGATTCACGCCGTGGGTTTTACGCTGTACATGGAAATGCTGGAGCGCGCCGTGAAAGCCATCCAGAAAGGCCAACAGCCTAACCTCGAACAACCGTTAAGCAGCGGCCCTGAAATCAATGTGCGGATTCCGGCGTTAATTCCCGACAGCTATTTGCCCGACGTCAACACACGCTTAACGCTCTATAAACGCATGGCTTCGGTGCCCAATGAGGCGGCTTTGGATGAATTACAGGTCGAAATGATTGACCGTTTTGGCTTGCTGCCGGAGCCTGCTAAAAACCTCGTGCGCCTAACGCTGCTCAAATTACAGGCCGAACAATTAGGCATCCGCAAAATTGACGCAGGCCCTCAAGGCGGACGCATCGAATTTACGGCGGATACCCGCGTTAATCCGATGAGTTTAATTAAGCTCATTCAAAGCCAGCCCACACGTTACAAACTTGAGGGTAGCAATGCCTTTAAGTTTCAAGTACCTATGGAGCGCGCCGAGCAACGCTTTAGTACGCTAGAGGCGCTGTTAGAACGCCTCCAACCTTCTTCCCACTGACCTCATCCTGTTAAGGAATTTGCTATGTCTCGCCTCTTGCGTCCCTTTTTGATTGCCCTGCTGTTGGCAGTTGCGCCAGCTAGTTTTGCGGAAACCTTCTATCAAGTTGAATTAATTGTGTTCCGCCAAGCGAATCCAGTGAACGCCAACCAAGCGACGCCCGAAAATTGGGCCGCGAATACATCGCCGCTGCCAGAACAAAGCCTGCGTAGCTCCGCGCTCACCGATATGGCCACCAAATTAGAAACCCAAATGGGCTACAAAGTGCTGCTGCATCAAGCATGGAAACAAGCCGTGGGTTCACAAGCGGGCGTGCGTTTTGGCACAGGTCAGGTAAGTGATGGGCATCAACCCGTAGAAGGCACCCTGACCCTCAGCCAAGGCCGTAACCTTGAGCTGAATTTGAGCACATGGGTCAACCGTTTTGATAGCAATGGCTTCTTGGCCAGCAGCGAAAAACTCTTGCAACAACGCCGCTTCCTACCTGACCAACTGATTTACATCGACCATCCTAGCTTGGGCGCATTGCTGCGCGTGCGTTCACTCTAACGACGCACGACAACACGCCCGCACAGGGTCAGCGGTTGTGCAGCAACCGTTGCAGCACCGCCCTGACCTTGTCCATTCCTTCCGCCAACGCTGCTTCAATTTCCGCCATCGTGATGATGCCGGTGGATTTACCCGCCGCCGGATTCACCACCAACGCCAAACAGGCGTAAGGCAATTCCAGCTCACGCGCCAGCGCCGCTTCTGGCATTCCGGTCATGCCTACGATGTCCGCGCCGTCACGTTCCATGCGCGCAATTTCCGCCACCGTTTCTAACCGAGGCCCTTGCGTGCAGCCATACACACCACGACCGCTGAAATCACAGCCTTCGGCACGCAGCGCGCTAATCAACTGCTGACGCAAAGGCTCGTCATAGGGATAGCTGAAATCAATGTGCGTGACATGCTCAATCTCGCCTTCAAAGAAGGTAAAACCACGCCCATAGGTGTAATCAATAATTTGGTCAGGAACGCAGAAATGCCCGCTGCCCATCGCCGCATGAATACCGCCCACCGCATTCACCGCCAAAATAGACTCCGCGCCCGCCGCTTTTAACGCCCACAGATTGGCGCGGTAATTCACCTGATGCGGCGGAATGCGATGCGGGTGCCCGTGACGTGCCAAAAACAGCACATCGCGCCCACCGAAATCGCCGCGCAATACCGGCGCAGAAGGCGCGCCCCACGGGGTTTGCGGCGTAACGGCTTCCCGAATCGTTAAGCCGTCCAGTTGGGTTAAGCCGGTTCCGCCAATAATGGCAATGGTTGTCATGTTGTTTTCCTCACTCAATTAAAGCGGCTGCACGCAGCGCCGCCACCGCCTGCAACCAACGCGGCTGCGCGCGATAATTTTGCCCCGGCCAGCGTTGGGCGCGCATACGCGCTAATCCAGCAGCCGGTTGAAATTCATTTTTTTGCATAAAACTCAACGCTAATTCAGCGGCAGCACGGTCATTGCAGACCAGCGCCATATCACAGCCCGCACTCAATGCGGCGTCTACGCGCGCATCTGCTGCACCCGCCACATGCGCGCCCGCCATGCTCAAATCATCACTGAAGATGATGCCGCGATACTGCAACTCACCGCGCAACACGGTTTGCAACCAGAAACGCGAAAAACCGGCGGGTTGCTCATCCACCTGCGTATAAATGACGTGTGCGGGCATCACGCCTGCCAACCGCGATGCCAAGGCCGCAAACGGCTGCAAATCCTGCGCGCGAATCGTGGCCAATGGGCGCTCGTCACGTGGAATCGCCACATGCGAATCAGCGACCGGCCAGCCGTGCCCCGGAAAATGCTTGCCAGTCGCCGCCATACCAGCGGTGTGCATTCCGTCAATGAACGCGCCCGCCAGCGCCGTAACACGCGCCGGGTCTGCACCAAAAGAGCGCGCACCAATCACGGTGCTGCGCCCATAATCCACATCCAGCACCGGCGCAAAACTAAAATCAATGCCTGCCGCCAGCACTTCCGTGGCCATCAACCAGCCGCACTGTTGCGCCAACGCTTCGGCCTGTTCGCACTGCGCCAGCACGCCCATCGACGGCAATCGCACTACATCGCGCCGTAACCGCTGCACGCGCCCGCCTTCTTGGTCTACGGCAATCAACATATCGGGGCGTTCGGCACGAATGGCGGCACATAATTCGCGTACCTGTTGCGGGTGTTCGATATTGCGCGCAAATAAAATCAATCCACCGACTTCCGGCTGACGCAGCAAATGCCGGTCTTCGGCAGTAAGCCATGTACCGGCAATATCCAACATTAAAGAACCCGTTTTCATCATGCCTCCAACGGTGTTTCATCAATAAAAACGCGGCAATAAAGCGGCACTAACGGAAATAACGCCAACATATCCGCATTACGCAAACGAATGCAGCCATGCGAACGCGGAATACCCATCGGCTCGCTGTCGGGGGTGCCGTGTAAATAGATATAACGCCGAAAAGTATCCACATTTCCTAAGCGATTTTTCCTTATTTCACAACCACTTAGCCAAAGAATTCGACTCAAAATCCAATCACGCTGAGGACATTGCGCCGCTAATTCCGGCGACCATATTTCCCCCGTCCAACGCCGCCCCACCAACACCGCCGCCAGCGGTAAACCATCGCCGATTTTGGCGCGAATATAATGCCAACCTCGCGGCGTACAACCCGAGCCCTGCTGTTCTCCCGCACCGTTTAACGCGGTTGAAATGGGCACATTTATCATTAATTGCCCATCCTGAAAGCCATACAGCCGCTGTTCAGCTAATGAAATATGCAGTTTATCCAACATGCTAACGCCCCTCTGAATGCGGCACGAGCGTGATTAAAGCTGTATATAATTACAGCACTTATTCATTCCGAGCCCACATCATGCAGAAATTAACCGCGCGCCAAGGTGAAATCTTGGCCTTTCTCAAAGGCTGGATGGACAGTCACGGCTACCCGCCAACCCGTGCAGAAATGGCGCAGCACTTAGGTTTTCGTTCGCCCAACGCGGCAGAAGAGCATTTGCGCGCGTTGGCGCGTAAAGGTGCTATCGAAATGGTGCCGGGTGCATCGCGTGGCATCCGCTTTCCCAGCAATGAGCCGCCGCCACACGCCGACGGCCTACCCATTATTGGGCGCGTGGCAGCGGGTGCGCCGATTCTGGCCACACCGCACATCGAAGACAGTTGCCGTGTTCCGGCGGATTTTTTCCATCCGCCCGCTGATTTTTTGCTGCGCGTGCGCGGTATGAGCATGAAAGAAGCGGGCATTTTAGAAGGCGATTTGATTGCCGTTCATGCGTGCTGCGAGGCGCATGATGGGCAAATCGTGGTCGCACGCATTGGCGATGAGGTCACGGTAAAGCGTTTTCAGCGCCGAGGGCGGCAAGTGGTTTTGCACGCCGAAAATAGCGAATTTGCGCCGATTGTCGTCGAAGCAGAAGACAAAGAGCTGTTCAGCATTGAAGGCCTGTGCGTGGGGGTGATTCGTCGCTAAGGGCGCTCAGTGCAAAATATGTGGCTCTGCCTCTTCGGGTTCATCATTGACGAACTCCAACTCATCAAGGTTGTTGGCCAACTCAAGACCGAGGCTCAACATGGCTTTAGCAATCTCAATATGCTTACCCTGCATGAAGGCCTTGGCATCTTCGGAAAACTCTAGGGTAATCAGCGCGCCTGCGTCATCACCCCGGCGGAGCATGATGCGGCCATCGGATAGTTCGACAATTTCCAAGAAGGCAGTCGGCATTTCAGGATGAACTCCAAAAAAGGGGCGGCATTGTAACAGCGCCGCCCGATG
>CAZBNX010000021.1:0-18031 GCA_964493255.1 uncultured Pseudomonas sp. | reverse complement strand
CATGTTCTTCACATAGTCAGCGTGACCAGGGCAGTCAACGTGAGCGTAGTGGCGAACGTCTGAGTCATACTCAACGTGAGCGGTGTTAATGGTAATACCGCGCGCTTTCTCTTCAGGAGCAGAGTCGATCTTGTCGAAATCAACCTTGGCGCTACCCCAAACTTCGGAGCAAACGCGAGTCAGAGCAGCAGTCAGCGTGGTTTTGCCATGGTCAACGTGACCGATGGTGCCGACGTTGACGTGCGGTTTGTTACGTTCGAATTTTTCCTTAGCCACGACAGTAAACCTCGTACTTAAAGGGCGGGATTAGCCTTGTTTTTTAACCAGAGCTTCGACGATGTTCGACGGAGCTTCGGCGTATTTAGAGAATTCCATGGAGTAGCTGGCGCGACCCTGGGACATGGAACGGACGTCGGTAGCGTAACCAAACATCTCGCCCAGCGGAACTTCAGCGCGAATGACTTTACCAGAAACGCTGTCTTCCATACCCTGGATCAGACCACGACGACGGTTCAGGTCACCCATCACGTCACCCATGTAGTCCTCGGGGGTCACTACTTCTACCTTCATGATTGGCTCAAGAACCTTGCCACCGCCCTTCTGGGCCAGTTGCTTGGTTGCCATGGAGGCAGCGATTTTGAACGCCATTTCGTTGGAGTCGACATCGTGGTAAGAACCATCGAACACGGTCGCCTTCAGGCCGATCAGCGGATAACCGGCAACAACGCCGTTTTTCATCTGCTCTTCGATGCCTTTCTGGATCGCCGGGATGTATTCCTTCGGAACTACACCGCCCACAACTTCGTTCGTGAACGCCAGACCTTCAGTGATGTTGCCTTTTTCGTCCACGTCTGGCGCTGAGAAGCGAATCCAGCAATGACCGAACTGACCACGACCACCAGACTGACGAACGAATTTGCCTTCGATTTCGACATTATCTTTGGTGATGGTTTCGCGGTAGGAAACCTGTGGCTTACCAATGTTGGCTTCAACGCCGAATTCACGCTTCATGCGGTCGACGATGATGTCCAGGTGCAGCTCACCCATACCGGAAATAATGGTTTGGCCAGTTTCTTCGTCGGTCTTAACGCGGAACGACGGGTCTTCCTGAGCCAACTTACCGAGGGCAATACCCATTTTCTCTTGGTCAGCCTTGGTTTTTGGCTCAACAGCAACAGAGATTACAGGCTCTGGGAAATCCATACGCTCAAGGATGATTGGAGCATCCAAAGCACACAGCGTATCGCCAGTGGTAACGTCTTTCATGCCGATCAGTGCAGCGATGTCGCCCGCACGGCACTCTTTAATCTCTTCGCGCTGGTTAGCGTGCATCTGCACCATCCGGCCTACGCGCTCTTTTTTACCCTTTACAGAGTTCAGAACGGAGTCACCAGAGGCCAGAACGCCAGAGTAAACGCGAGCAAACGTCAGAGTACCCACGAATGGGTCGGTGGCGATTTTGAACGCCAACGCAGCGAAAGGCTGATCGTCGCTTGCAGGACGCTCGGCGGTCACTTCTTCGTCATCAGGCAGCACGCCCTGAATGGCCGGAATTTCATCCGGAGCAGGCAGGAAGTCGATGACGGCGTCGAGAACCAGCGGAACGCCTTTGTTTTTGAAGGAGGAACCACAAACAGCCGGAACGATTTCACAAGCGATGGTGCGCAGACGCAGACCTTGCTTGATTTCTTCGACAGAGAGCTCACCCTCTTCGAGGTACTTGTTCATCAGCTCTTCGTTGGCTTCTGCGGCCGCTTCAACCATGTTTGCACGGTATTCTTCGGCTTGATCCAACAGCTCCGCAGGAATTTCTTCTTCGCGGTAGCTAGTGCCTTTGTCGTCTTCGTTCCAATAAATCGCCTTCATTTTCATGAGGTCGATTTGGCCTTCGAAGTTTTCTTCAGCACCGATTGCTAACTGAACTGGAACCGGGGTGTGGCCCAGACGCTGTTTAATCTGACCAACTACGCGCAGGAAGTCAGCACCAGCGCGGTCCATTTTGTTGACGTAAACGATACGGGGAACACCGTACTTGTTCGCTTGACGCCATACAGTTTCGGACTGCGGCTCAACGCCAGACGTACCACAGAACACAACGACAGCGCCGTCGAGAACGCGCAGAGAGCGCTCTACTTCGATGGTGAAGTCTACGTGACCGGGGGTATCAATAACGTTGACGCGGTACTTATCGTACTGGCTACGAGAGCCTTGCCAGAAAGTGGTGATGGCAGCAGAGGTAATGGTAATACCACGCTCTTGCTCCTGCACCATCCAGTCAGTCGTAGCAGCACCGTCATGCACCTCACCCATTTTATGGCTGAGGCCGGTGTAGAACAGAATCCGCTCGGTAGTCGTAGTTTTACCAGCATCCACGTGAGCGCAGATACCGATGTTACGGTAGCGGTTAACAGGGGTAGTACGGGCCACGGTTGGGTCCTCGCTAAATTAAAGCGCTTCTTAGAAACGGTAGTGCGAGAAGGCCTTGTTGGCCTCAGCCATACGGTGCACGTCTTCACGCTTCTTAACAGCGGCGCCTTTGCCTTCGGCGGCATCCAGCAGCTCACCAGCTAAACGCAGAGCCATAGACTTCTCGCCACGCTTACGGGCGTAGTCTACCAGCCAGCGCATTGCCAACGCGTTACGACGGGATGGACGAACTTCAACCGGAACCTGATAAGTAGCACCACCTACACGGCGGGACTTCACTTCGACCAGCGGAGCGATGGCGTCGAGTGCTTTTTCGAAGATTTCCAGGGGGTCGGTATTCTTGCGCTGCTTAACGGTATCCAGAGCACCGTAAACAATACGCTCGGCAACAGCTTTTTTGCCGCTTTCCATCACGTGGTTCATGAACTTAGCCAGAATCTGGCTTCCGTACTTCGGATCCGCCAGGATTTCACGCTTGGCAGCTACACGACGTCTTGGCATTGATAAGCCCTCAAAACGGTCTTCAGGTTAGCCCGGGAACGCGCCCGACCTTACTCTTATCGACTCAGAAAAATGAAAATTACTTCTTAGGACGCTTCGCGCCGTACTTAGAACGACCTTGTTTACGGTCTTTCACGCCGGAAGTATCCAAGGAACCGCGAACGGTGTGATAACGCACACCAGGAAGGTCTTTTACACGGCCGCCGCGAATCAGCACAACGCTGTGCTCTTGCAGGTTGTGGCCTTCACCACCGATGTACGAAGTCACTTCGTAACCGTTAGTCAGACGTACACGGCAAACCTTACGGAGTGCGGAGTTCGGCTTCTTAGGAGTGGTGGTGTAAACGCGGGTGCAAACACCGCGACGCTGGGGGCAGTTCTGCAGCGCAGGCACATCACTTTTATCAGTGATACGCTTACGCGGCTGGCGCACCAGCTGGTTAATAGTTGCCATCTACTAGCTCCACTGATCGTCTTTCGACAAAAACTTCGCGAGACAAAACGCCCCGCGATATTAAGGGGTACGAGAGTCTAAATATCTTGCTAAACAGCGTCAAGGTAATGGCTCCTCAGCGTTAGCTAAGGAGCCCTTTCCCTGCGATTTTATTCGCCGAAATTCAGCGCTTCGCTCAACGCTGCCGCTGCATCGCTGGCGCTCACAGTTTGAGGCTTATCAGCCTCACGCTTGCGCTTGCGTTCGCTGTGATAAGCCAAACCGGTACCGGCTGGAATCAAGCGACCAACCACCACGTTCTCTTTCAAGCCACGCAAATAATCGCGTTTGCCAGTAACGGCAGCTTCAGTAAGAACGCGCGTTGTTTCTTGGAAGGACGCAGCAGAAATGAACGACTCCGTTGACAGCGATGCCTTGGTAATACCCAACAGCACGCGGTCGAACTTCGCAGGGAACTTGTCCTGATTCGCCATCTGCTCGTTTTCTTCCAGCACGTTTGTCAGCTCAACCTGATCGCCTTTGATGAAGCTGGAGTCGCCACTTTCAACGATTTCCACTTTACGCAGCATCTGACGCAGGATGGTTTCAATGTGCTTATCGTTAATCTTCACGCCTTGCAGACGGTAAACGTCTTGAATTTCGTTGACGATGTACTTCGCCAACGCACTCACACCCAACAGACGCAAAATGTCATGCGGGTTGCTTGGGCCGTCGGAAATAACTTCACCACGGTTTACCTGTTCGCCTTCGAAGACGTTCAGGTGACGCCACTTCGGAATCAGCTCCTCGTAGGCTTCGCTGCCATCGGTTGGAGTAATAACGAGACGGCGCTTGCCCTTCGTTTCTTTACCGAAGGAAATCGTACCGCTGACTTCCGCCAAAATAGACGGCTCTTTCGGACGACGTGCTTCGAACAAGTCGGCAACGCGCGGCAAACCACCGGTAATGTCGCGGGTTTTTGAGGTTTCTTGCGGAATACGCGCGATAACGTCACCGATGCTCACGGTAGCGCCGTCGGTCAGGCTGACCAGCGTTTTCGCAGGCAAGAAATACTGTGCAGGCACGTCAGTACCCGGCAGCAACAATTCTTTGCCGTTGGCATCTACCAGTTTCACGGCTGGACGGGTCTCACGACCTGCCGCTGGACGCTCGTTCGGGTCCATAACCTCGATGTTGCTGAGGCCAGTCAGTTCGTCCGTTTGTTTGCGAACGGTGATGCCTTCGTCCATGCCCACGAAGGTCACGATACCGGCCATTTCGGTCACGATGGGGTGGGTGTGTGGATCCCACTTCGCCACGATGGCACCGGCTTCAACGTGATCGCCTTCCTTCACGGAAATAACGGTACCGTAGGTGAGTTTGTAGCGTTCACGCTCACGACCGAATTCATCAGCAATCGCCAACTCACCCGAACGTGATACCGCTACTAACTTACCATCCGCACGCTCAACGTGTTTCAGGTTGTGTAAACGGACAATACCGCCGTTTTTCACCTGAATGCTGTCTTGAGCAGCGCTTCGGCTGGCCGCACCACCAATGTGGAAGGTACGCATGGTGAGCTGGGTACCCGGTTCACCAATCGACTGAGCCGCGATAACACCCACGGCCTCACCGATATTAACTTGGTGACCACGCGCCAAATCACGGCCATAGCACTTCGCACAGATGCCGTAGCGGGTTTCGCACGAAATCGGCGAACGCACCAGCACTTCATCGACGCTGTTTTTCTCAAGGAACTCAACCCACGATTCATCAATCAGCGTACCGGCAGGCACGATGATTTCTTCAGAACCGGGCTTCGGCACGTCGCGCGCAACCACGCGACCCAACACGCGCTCACCGAGCGGCTCCACGATTTCGCCGCCTTCAATGTGCGGCGTCATCAGCAGGCCGTGTTCCGTGCCGCAATCGACTTCAGTCACAACCAAGTCTTGAGCAACGTCCACTAAGCGGCGCGTCAGATAACCGGAGTTCGCGGTTTTCAACGCGGTATCCGCCAGACCTTTACGCGCACCGTGCGTTGAAATGAAGTACTGAAGAACGTTCAGACCTTCACGGAAGTTCGCTGTAATCGGCGTTTCAATGATGGAGCCGTCAGGCTTGGCCATCAGACCACGCATACCCGCCAACTGACGAATCTGCGCCGCCGAGCCCCGCGCACCGGAGTCCGCCATCATGTACATCGAGTTGAAGGATTCTTGGCTCACTTCGTCGCCGTGACGGTCAATCACCTTCTCTTTCGAGAGGTTGTCCATCATGGCTTTGGAGAGTTTTTCGTTCGCCTTGGACCACAAGTCGATGACTTTGTTGTATTTCTCGCCTTGAGTCACCAGACCCGAAGCGTATTGCAGCTCAATTTCTTTAACCTGTTGCGTTGCGGAATCAATGATGTCCACTTTTTCATCAGGAATAACGAAATCGTTTACACCAATCGAAACGCCGGAAATGGTCGAGAACGCAAAGCCGGTGTACATCAGTTGGTCCGCGAAAACGACGGTGTCTTTCAGGCCAACGGTGCGGTAGCAGACGTTAATCAGGCGCGAAATCGCCTTCTTTTTCATCGACTGGTTGACCACATCAAACGACAGACCAGCAGGCACTACTTGGAACAGCAGCGCACGGCCCACCGTGGTATCCACGATGCGGGTGTTTTTAACCAGAGAGCCGTCTTTTTGCTTAACGACTTCATTGATACGCACTTTTACGCGCGCATGAAGCGAGGCTTCACCGGCACGGAATACGCGGTCAACTTCTTGCAAATCAGCAAAGACGCGGCCTTCACCTTTCGCATTAATGGCTTCGCGGGTCATGTAGTACAGACCCAATACCACGTCTTGCGATGGAACGATGATGGGCTCACCGTTCGCAGGCGACAGCACGTTGTTGGTGGACATCATCAGCGCACGCGCTTCTAACTGCGCTTCGAGCGTCAGCGGAACGTGTACCGCCATCTGGTCACCGTCGAAGTCGGCGTTATAGGCCGCACACACCAACGGATGCAGTTGTAACGCTTTACCTTCAATCAGCACAGGCTCAAACGCTTGGATGCCCAAACGGTGCAGCGTGGGCGCACGGTTCAGGAGTACGGGGTGTTCACGAATGACCTCCGCAAGCACGTCCCATACTTCGGGCAACTCACGCTCCACCATTTTTTTGGCGGCTTTAATCGTGGTGGCCAGACCTTTGTTTTCCAACTTGCCAAAAATGAACGGCTTGAACAGCTCAAGCGCCATTTTTTTCGGCAGGCCGCACTGATGCAGGCGCAGGGTTGGGCCTACGGTAATCACCGAACGACCGGAGTAGTCAACGCGCTTACCGAGCAAGTTTTGACGGAAGCGACCTTGCTTACCCTTAATCATGTCAGCCAAGGACTTCAGCGGACGCTTGTTCGAGCCAGTAATGGCACGACCGCGACGACCGTTGTCCAGCAGTGCATCGACCGCTTCTTGCAACATGCGTTTTTCGTTGCGAACGATGATGTCTGGCGCGGCCAAATCCAACAAACGCTTCAGGCGGTTGTTACGGTTGATAACGCGGCGATAGAGGTCGTTCAGGTCAGAGGTCGCGAAACGACCACCATCCAGTGGAACCAGTGGGCGCAAATCAGGCGGCAGAACCGGCAGAACGGTCAGAACCATCCACTCTGGCTTGTTGCCGGAATTGTGGAAAGACTCCATCAATTTCAGGCGCTTAGAGAGCTTCTTGATTTTGGTTTCTGAGTTGGTTTGCGGAATTTCTTCACGCAGACGATCAATTTCGTGTGCCAAATCAATGCTGGACAGCAGGTCGAAAACGGCCTCTGCGCCCATTTTGGCTTCAAATTCGTCGCCATGTTCTTCCAATGCTTCGAAATATTGTTCGTCGTTGAGCAAATGGTTTTTTTCCAGCGGCGTCATACCCGGCTCAATAACGACGTAGCTCTCGAAGTAGAGCACGCGCTCGATGTCGCGCAGGGTCATGTCCAACAGCAAGCCGATACGGGACGGCAGCGATTTCAAGAACCAAATGTGCGCCACCGGGGACGCCAGTTCGATGTGACCCATGCGCTCACGGCGCACTTTCGCTAAAGCCACTTCAACGCCGCATTTTTCGCAAATCACACCGCGATGCTTGAGGCGTTTGTACTTACCACACAGGCACTCGTAGTCCTTTACTGGGCCAAAGATTTTGGCGCAGAACAGACCATCACGCTCAGGCTTGAAGGTACGGTAGTTAATGGTTTCCGGCTTTTTAACTTCACCGAATGACCAAGAACGGATCATTTCGGGCGATGCCAAACCAATGCGAATGGCATCGAACTCTTCGGCTTGCCCTTGGGTTTTCAGAAGATTCAGCAGGTCTTTCAAGGCCTTTCTCCTCACGGGAGCCGCTGACAGACGAGCCTGTCAGCGGTACGCGTCGCGGTTTATTCGGATTCCAGCTCGATGTCGATGCCGAGGGAACGGATTTCCTTAATCAACACGTTGAAGGACTCGGGCATACCGGCCTCCATGCGGTGATCACCATCCACGATGTTTTTATACATCTTGGTACGGCCATTCACATCGTCCGACTTAACGGTCAACATTTCTTGCAAGGTGTAAGCAGCGCCGTAGGCTTCCAGCGCCCACACTTCCATCTCACCGAAACGCTGACCACCGAACTGCGCCTTACCACCCAGCGGCTGCTGAGTAACGAGGCTATAAGAGCCAGTTGAGCGTGCGTGCATCTTGTCATCAACCAAGTGGTTCAGCTTCAACATGTACATGTAGCCGACCGTGGTTTTGCGCTCGAATTTGTTGCCGGTACGACCGTCGATTAACTGCATTTGGCCGCTTTCTGGCAGGTCTGCCAGTTTCAGCATGGCTTTAATTTCAGTTTCGGCGGCACCGTCGAACACCGGGGTAGCCATAGGCACACCCTTACGCAGGTTGTTCGCGAGGTCGAGAATTTCGGCATCACTGAAGCTGTCGAGCTCTTCCTTACGCGAGCCGCCCACTTCGTTATAGACCTGATGCAGGAACTCACGCAGTTCGGCGATTTTGCGTTGCTCTTCGAGCATACGATTGATTTTCTCGCCCAAACCACGCGCCGCCAGACCCAAATGCGTTTCCAGAATCTGACCGACGTTCATCCGCGACGGTACGCCCAGCGGGTTCAGAACGATGTCAACCGGCGTGCCGCTTTCATCGTGTGGCATGTCTTCAACCGGCATGATGACCGAGACCACACCCTTGTTACCGTGACGGCCTGCCATTTTGTCGCCGGGCTGAATACGACGCTTGATGGCTAAGTACACCTTGACCATCTTGAGCACGCCGGTTTGCAGGTCGTCACCTTGCTGGAGCTTGCGCTTCTTGTCTTCGAATTTCTCATCCAAGATGCGACGACGGTCAACCAGATACGCATGGGCTTTTTCAAGCTGCTCATTGAGCGCCTCTTCAGCCATACGCAGTTTGAACCACTGGTGACGCTCAAGGCTGTCCAGCAGGTCATCGGTGATAACAGTGCCTTTGCGGATAACCGCCAATCCGCCTTCTGCCGTTTGACCCACCAAGGCCGCACGCAGACGCTCAAACGTAGCGCCTTCCACAATGCGGAATTCTTCGTTTAAGTCTTTACGGATTTCAGCTAACTGTTGTTTTTCAATGGCTTGCGCGCGTGCATCACGCTCAACGCCGTCACGGGTGAAGACCTGTACGTCAATCACCGTGCCTTTTGTGCCCGTTGGAACACGCAAGGAAGTGTCTTTCACGTCAGACGCTTTTTCACCAAAGATGGCGCGCAGCAGTTTTTCTTCTGGCGTCAGTTGGGTTTCGCCTTTTGGCGTCACTTTACCGACCAGAATGTCGCCCGCTTGCACTTCGGCACCGACGTACACAATGCCGGATTCGTCCAGCTTGTTCAGCGCCGCTTCACCCACGTTCGGAATATCAGCGGTAATTTCTTCCGCACCGAGCTTGGTATCACGCGAAATGCACGTCAGTTCTTGGATGTGAATCGTGGTGAAACGGTCTTCTTGAACCACGCGCTCAGATAAGCAAATGGAGTCTTCGAAGTTGAAACCGTTCCATGGCATGAACGCCACGCGCATGTTCTGACCCAACGCCAGCTCACCCATATCAGTGGATGGGCCGTCGGCCATGATGTCGCCGCGCGCCACCAAATCACCTTTCTGCACCAGCGGACGCTGGTTAATGCAGGTGTTCTGGTTAGAACGGGTGTATTTGGTCAGGTTGTAAATATCAACGCCCGCTTCGCCGGTTTCGACTTCGCCGTCGTTGACACGCACCACAATACGGCTGGCATCAACCGAATCAATCACACCGCCACGACGTGCCACGACGCAAACGCCGGAGTCACGCGCCACGTTGCGCTCAATGCCTGTACCTACCAGCGGCTTATCAGCGCGCAAGGTGGGAACCGCCTGACGCTGCATGTTCGAACCCATCAACGCACGGTTGGCGTCATCGTGTTCTAAGAACGGAATCAGAGAGGCCGCCACCGAAACAACCTGCTTCGGAGAAACGTCCATCAGGGTGACGTCTTCCGGCGCTTTCACGGTAAATTCGTTGAGGTGACGAACGGTTACTAATTCATCCACCAGACGACCGGTTTCATCCAGCGTTGCGGAAGCCTGTGCAATCACATGATTGGCTTCTTCAATCGCTGATAAATAAACGATTTCGTCCGTTACCAGCGCGCCTTTGACCACACGATAAGGGCTTTCTAAGAAGCCATAACGGTTGGTGCGGGCGTAGGTCGCCAGTGAGTTAATCAGACCAATGTTCGGGCCTTCCGGCGTTTCAATGGGGCAGACACGACCATAATGCGTTGGGTGTACGTCGCGGACTTCGAAGCCTGCGCGCTCACGGGTCAGACCACCTGGGCCGAGTGCAGAAACGCGGCGCTTGTGGGTAATTTCAGAAAGCGGGTTGTTCTGGTCCATGAACTGCGAAAGCTGGCTGGAACCAAAGAACTCTTTCACCGCCGCCGCAACCGGCTTGGCGTTGATGAGGTCTTGCGGCATCAGCCCTTCACTTTCAGCCATGGACAGGCGTTCTTTGACGGCACGCTCAACGCGCACTAAACCAACACGGAATTGGTTTTCAGCCATCTCGCCAACGCAACGCACACGACGGTTACCGAGGTGGTCGATGTCATCGACAATTCCCTCACCGTTACGAATGCTGACCAGCGTTTTCAACACGTCAACGATATCTTCACGGCTCAGGGTGCCTGTGCCTTCGATTTCTTTGCGGTCGATACGACGGTTGAACTTCATACGACCCACAGCAGACAGGTCGTAACGCTCGGCGCTGAAGAACAGGTTATTGAACAGCGTTTCGGCGGCATCCTTGGTGGGCGGCTCGCCGGGACGCATCATGCGATAAATTTCCACCAACGCAGACAGGTAATCGCTCGTGGAGTCGATTTTCAGCGTGTCGGAAATGAAAGGACCACAGTTAATGTCGTTGGTATACAGGGTTTCGAGGCGCGTAACGCGCGCTTTCGCTACCTTCGCCAACACTTCGTGGGTCAGTTCCACGTTGCAATTAGCAACAATTTCGCCGGTCAATGAATCCACAACTGGCTTGGCCAGCGTGCGGCCCAAGATGTAATCCAGCGGCACTTCCAGTTCACGGATGTCGGCTTTTTCCATCTGGTTAATGTGGCGAGCCGTAATACGACGACCCTGCTCGACAATAACTTTGCCGCTATCATCTTTAATATCAAACGCCGCCAATTCACCACGCAAACGCTGTGGCACCAATTCCAAACGGATGGATTGGTCTTTGAAATGGAAGACGCTGGTATCGTAGAAAATGTCGAGAATTTCTTCGGTGCTGTATTGCAGCGCACGCAGCAGAACCGTAGCAGGCAGCTTACGACGACGGTCAATACGCACATACACGCAGTCTTTTGGATCGAATTCGAAGTCGAGCCAAGAACCACGGTAAGGAATGATGCGCGCGGAATAGAGCAATTTACCCGAGCTGTGGGTTTTGCCTTTGTCGTGGTCAAAGAACACGCCCGGCGAACGGTGCAACTGGGAAACGATAACGCGCTCGGTACCGTTAATAACGAAGGTACCGTTTTCGGTCATCAGGGGGATTTCCCCCATGTACACTTCTTGCTCTTTGATGTCTTTGATTGCTTTGCTGGGCGATTCTTTATCGAAAATCACCAAGCGCACTTTGACACGCAGAGGTACAGCATAAGTGGTGCCACGCAGCACGCACTCTTTTACATCGAACGCAGGATCGCCTAAACGATAGGACACATAGTCCAATGCCGCGTTACCAGAGTAGCTCTGAATCGGAAAAACGGACTTGAAGGCCGCATGCAGGCCGACGTCGCGGAGCCGCTCTTTACTGGCGCCTTCCTGAAGGAATTCACGGTACGAATCCAGTTGGATAGCCAATAGATATGGCACATCCATGACGTCCGGCAACTTGCTAAAGTCCTTGCGGATACGTTTTTTCTCAGTATACGAGTAAGCCATCAGCGTTCCCCAGCTTGGTCACCTGCTCATTTGGCCTCTCCGACGGGAGTAGCCGGAAAGTCGCGCAAACATCGCGGTTTGCTAGCGCCACTACAGTGACGATGATTTGCCGTTGTGCGGTCTCTGCGTGGTGCAGAATCCCATAACGGAAAAAAGGCCGGTGGCATAAGCCACCAGCCATCAGCCGCGAAATAATTTTTCGGGCCGTAGACGCAATGTCGACTCGAATTACTTGAGCTCGACTTTGGCGCCTGCTTCTTCCAGAGCTTTCTTGGCTGCTTCGGCTTCTTCTTTAGAGACGCCTTCTTTAACGGTGCTAGGAGCGCCGTCAACTACAGCTTTAGCTTCTTTCAGACCCAGGCCAGTCAGTTCGCGAACGGCTTTAATCACGTTCACTTTCTTCTCGCCAGCGTCGGTCAGAACGATGTTGAATTCGGTTTGCTCTTCAACTGGAGCAGCAGCAGCGGCTGGACCAGCGGCAACAGCGGCAGCAGCAGTTACGCCGAATTTTTCTTCGAAAGCTTTGATCAGCTCAACGACTTGCATCACAGACATTTCAGCAACGGCGTTGAGGATATCTTCGTTGGTCAGAGCCATGACTCTATTCCTGTATGGGTTGATGGTTTGAGTACCATCGGATTAACAAAAAAGACCGAGGAAATAACCGGCTGCATTAGGCGGCAGCGTCGGCTTCCTTCTTGTCGCGAATCGCAGCCAGAGTACGAGCCAGCTTGCTGGTTGCACCTTGGATGACGCTCATCAACTGAGCAATGGCCTCATCTTTCGTCGGCAAGGTCGCCAGAATATCAATCTGGGTAGCCGGGATGAGTTTGCCTTCAAACGCTGCTGCTTTGATTTCGAACTTGTCGTTACCCTTAGCAAACTCTTTGAAGATACGAGCGGCAGCGCCCGGATGTTCGTTAGAGAACGCAATCAGGGTTGGGCCTTTGAACGCATCAGCCAGCACTTCAAATTCAGTGCCTTCGACAGCGCGGCGAACCAGAGTGTTACGCACAACTTTAACGTAAACACCTGCCTCACGGGCCTCTTTACGGAGTCCGGTCATCTTGCCGACGGTCACGCCACGGGCATCAGCCACGACAGCAGACAGAGCGACTTTGGCAGCTTCGTTGACTTCAGCGACGATGGCCTTCTTGTCTTCGAGCTTAATTGCCACGGGTTTACTCCTGGATGTTACCGTTTCGCCAATGTATTCACTGGCGTCGTTTTGGTGTCTGATTCGGTAAACGAATCGGGAGCACCATCTGCGTAGGCCCAACGATTTAAGGCAAAGCCACCTACGGTCTTGGACAGCCCCCGCCAGGCAGGGACCCCAATTTAAAAGACGCCAATGACACGCATCAGCGCCTTAGCACGCATCAGACGTCCAAGGAACCTTGGTCAATCTGCAAGCCTGGGCCCATGGTGGTGCTCAGGGTTACGCGCTTCATGTATACGCCTTTAGAAGCAGATGGCTTCAGACGCTTCAGGTCAGACAACAGGGCTTCCACGTTCTCTTTCAGCTTGGCAGGTTCGAAATCAACCTTACCAACGGAAGCGTGAATGATGCCGTTTTTGTCAGTACGGAAACGCACTTGACCTGCTTTAGCATTCTTAACAGCGGTGGCTACGTCTGGAGTCACGGTGCCCACTTTTGGGTTTGGCATCAAACCGCGTGGACCCAGAATTTGACCCAACTGACCCACAACGCGCATTGCATCAGGAGAAGCAATCACTACGTCATAGTTCAGATCGCCGCCTTTCATTTCAGCAGCCAAATCGTCCATACCAACTTTGTCAGCGCCTGCTGCCAGAGCGATTTCGACGTTAGCGCCTTGAGTGAACACAGCGATACGAACAGATTTACCGGTGCCATTTGGCAGAACGGTAGCACCGCGAACAACTTGGTCAGATTTACGCGGATCAACACCGAGGTTAATCGCAACGTCTACAGACTCTTTGAACTTGGCAGTAGAGATTTCAGCCAGCAGGGTGGCTGCTTCTTCGAAGCTGTATTGCTTGCCTGCAACTACTTTTTCAGCAATCGCTTTCTGGCGCTTGGTCAGCTTAGCCATTACAGACCCTCCACATTCAGGCCCATGCTACGCGCGGAGCCAGCAATGGTGCGTACGGCTGCGTCCAGATTGGCAGCGGTCAAATCGGCTTGTTTGGCCTTGGCGATGTCTTCGAGTTGAGCGCGAGTCACAGTGCCCACTTTCTGGGTATTTGGGCGGGAAGAACCGCTCTTGATACCGGCTGCTTTTTTCAGCAGTACAGAAGCTGGGGTGCTCTTGATTTCGAAGGTGAAGCTACGGTCACTGTAAACAGTAATGATAACTGGAGTCGGCAGACCCGGTTCCATACCCTGAGTACGGGCGTTGAACTCTTTACAGAAGCCCATGATGTTCACACCATGCTGACCCAGTGCTGGGCCGACGGGTGGGGATGGGTTGGCTTGTGCAGCCTTCACTTGCAGCTTGATATAAGCTGTAATTTTCTTAGCCATTTAACACTCCAGTGTTCGGGTAATGCGCCTTACGGCTCCCCGTTCGATTGGGTTTGTCAGTGAGACAAAAACACGCCAGCCGAGGGCTGGCGCTAAAACAATTCAAAATTAAGCCTTTTCGACTTTACTGAATTCCAACTCAACGGGCGTCGGACGACCGAAAATCAGAACCGCCACATGAACGGTGCTTTTTTCGTAATTCACTTCTTCAACCGTGCCGTTGAAATCAGCAAATGGCCCGTCAATGACGCGAACCATTTCGCCGGGTTCAAACAGTGTTTTCGGACGGGGCTTATTACCACTCGCCGCTACGCGCCGCAGAATGTTTTCAGCTTCGCGCTCCGTGATGGGCGCGGGCTTATCTGCCGTGCCGCCAATGAACCCCAACACGCGACTGGTGTCTTTCACCAAGTGCCATGTTGCTTCGTTCATTTCCATCTGCACTAACACATAACCAGGATAAAACTTGCGTTCGCTTTTACGCTTTTGGCCGTTACGCATTTCAACGACTTCTTCGGTAGGCACTAAAATCTCACCGAAAGAATCTTCCATACCGGAACGCTTTACGCTTTCTGTCAGCGCACGCATCACATGCTTTTCGTACCCGGAATAGGCCTGTACAACATACCAACGCTTAGCCACGCTGCACCCTTTAACGGACAATTAACGAAACCAGCCAGCCCAATAGAGAGTCCAGCCCCCACAGAAGCAACGACATCACTAATACAACGGCTAAAACAATCAGCGTCGTTTGTGTCGTTTCTTCGCGAGTAGGCCAAACAACCCGGCGAATTTCCGCACGGGCTTCTTTCACTAGCGTAGAGAATGCTGTTCCTTTCGTCGTTTTCAACGCAACAAAGGCCGCGCCAGTGGCAAGGACTAAAACGCCCAAAACCCTGTAGAGGATAGGTTCAGCGGAGAAATACTGGTTTCCAATAACGGCAACGGCCACTAGAAGAATGGCCACAATCCACTTTGGAACATCAGAAGGGGAAACTTTGTTTTCTTCCTTGGCGATCATGTGCAAGGACCTTGTGAAGGATGCCAGATTTTATCTGGCAGGCCAGGAGGGAATCGAACCCCCAACCTGCGGTTTTGGAGACCGCCGCTCTGCCAATTGAGCTACTGGCCTGTGACTTAGTCAGGCCGCGCATCCTACCAGCCTAAAAAAAAAGTTCAATGGCTTTTGCTCAAATTTTTACAGCCTAGAACCCTAAATTAAGGCTCTAGGCCAGCCTATTTATTACGCTTGGTGCGTCAAGCAGCCTTCTGCAAACACATAACGCACAGACGCAGGCAACATCTGCCCCATCAGCGGACAATTTTCACCGCGCGATAGCCACTCCGCCCCCACCAAGGTTGGCGCATGGGCATCAAACAGCACCAAATCAGCGCGGCTCCCAACCGTTAATTGCCCAGCCGGTAAACGCAATGCCTCCGCAGGCCCAGAAGTTAAACGCGCCAACAGCGTTGGCAGGTCTAGTACGCCCTCTGTGACCAACGTCATGGCCAATGGCAACAAAATTTCTACGCTGCTAATGCCCGGCTCGGTGGCTCCAAAAGGGGCTTGCTTGGCATCAATTTCATGCGGTTGATGGTAGCTAGAAATAGCCGACAACACCCCAGAACGCACCCCCTCACGCAACGCCTCACGGTCAGCGTGTGAGCGTAAAGGCGGCTGTACGTTGTACAGGCTAGAGAAACCCAACAGCGCCTCATCAGTGAAGATGAGTTGATACAAGGCCACATCTGCCGTCACCGGCAAGCCGCGTGCTTGCGCGTCGGCAATCATGGCAACCCCGCGCGCGGTCGTGATTTGGCTGAAATGGGCGCGCACGCCGCTTTGTTCCACCAGCAACAAATCACGCGCTAAGGCAACGGTTTCAGCCGTTTCAGGAATGCCCGCCAATCCCAAGAAACTGGCGGTCGCACCTTCATGCGCCAAACCACCTTCTGCTAAATCAGCATCTTGCGGGTTCAAAATGACGGTTAAATCAAAGGTGGCTGCGTACTCCAACGCACGGCGCAACACCCGATGATTCGCCATCGGTGCCAATCCATTGGTGAAAGCGACGCAACCCGCATCACGCAGCGCCACTAATTCCGCCAGTTGTTCACCTTCTAACCCTTTGGTCAGCGCGCCAATAGGAAACACGCGCACATGCCCAGCCGCAGCAGCGCGGTCAAGCACCAACTCAGCCACCGCCGCACTGTCCAAAACCGGGCGCGTTTGCGGCGGACAACACAACGTCGTCACACCACCCGCCGCCGCCGCGCGCGTTTCACTGGCGACATTACCTTTGCGGGTGTAACCCGGCTCACGCAAGCTCACGGATAAATCCACCAACCCGGGCGCAGCAATTAAGCCTTGTGCTTCAATTTCACGTTCGGCAACAAATCCTTCCGGCGCATCACCTAACGCAACAATACGGCCTTCCGCTAAGTGAATATCACACACACGGTCGAAGGCGCTGGCGGGGTCAATGACGCGCGCACCGTAAATACTGGTTTTCATTAGGCAATCTCCTGTTCGATTTTGCGCTGTGCTAATTGGCCATTCATCGCCATTGACAGCACAGCCATACGAACGGCGATGCCATACGTTACTTGATTGAGAATCACCGATTGCGGGCCATCGGCCACCGCTGACTCAATTTCTACACCCCGATTGATAGGGCCGGGGTGCATCACAATCGCGTCGGGTTTGGCTAATTTGAGGCGTTGTTCGGTCAGCCCATACAGCTTGTAAAACTCGCCTTGGCTCGGCAATAAACCGCCCTGCATACGCTCGCGCTGAAGACGCAGCATGATGACCACATCCACATCACGCAGCCCCTCAGCCATATCGGTGAACACGCGCACACCGTATTGTTCCAAACCAACAGGCAGCAGCGTTTTCGGTGCAATCACGCGGATGTCTTGGCAGCCCAAGGTACGCAGCGCCAGCATGTTCGAGCGCGCCACACGCGAGTGCAGGATGTCGCCGACAATCGCTACCGATAAATTGCTGAATCCACCTTTGTGACGGCGAATCGTCAGCATATCGAGCATGCCTTGCGTGGGGTGCGCGTGACGCCCATCACCGCCATTAATCACCGCCACGTTAGGACACACATGCTCGGCAATAAAATGCGCTGCGCCGGAATCGGCATGGCGCACGACAAACATATCAGCGGCCATCGCTTCCAAGTTACGCAGCGTGTCGGTCAGGGTTTCGCCTTTGCTGGTCGAAGAGGTGGACACGTTGAGCGTAATGACATCAGCGGAAAGACGTTGTGCAGCCAGTTCGAAAGTGGTGCGGGTGCGCGTGGAGTTCTCAAAGAACACATTGCACACCGTGCGCCCTTCCAACAGCGGCACCTTCTTGACGGCGCGCGCGCCCACTTCTAAGAAGGAATCAGCCGTATCAAGGAGTTCAGTCAACAGTTCACGCGATAAGCCATCAAGCGAAAGAAAATGGCGTAATTGGCCCTGATCGTTGAGCTGTAGCGGGCGCTTGGCGTCGAGTGGCGTCATGCGAAAATTCTCAGTCAGTAGGGAGCAACAGAAGTTTGGCTCTCAAATGAGCCACACAGGCTCCCGCAATTTTACCCGCTGACCAACGGCCAGCGACAGAGTAGCGCCACACAGTCGAGGCGCGTTAAAAACAGTCGGCACA
>CAZBNX010000020.1:12135-18588 GCA_964493255.1 uncultured Pseudomonas sp. | reverse complement strand
GCATCCCGCGATCGCTGTCGATATCTGTCAGGATTACTTGCCAGCCTTCTGCAATTAGCCATGCACTAATCCCCAAACCAATGCCCCTTGCTGCACCGGTTACTAACGCTACAGGTCGTTTTCCTATCACCGAAATTACCTCACAACGCCGCTAAACCACGCGCCAAATCAGCTTGAATATCTTCGATATCTTCAAGCCCTACCGCCACGCGAATTAGGCTGTCACTGATACCCGCCGCCGCACGCACTTCAGGCGTCAACCGCCCGTGCGACGTGCTCGCTGGGTGTGCGATAGTGGTTTTGGTATCGCCCAAATTGGTCGTAATAGAAATCATGCGGGTGTTATCAATCACACGCCACGCGGCGGCTTTATCGCCTTTTACTTCGAAACTCACCACGGCACCAAAAGCCGTTTGCTGGCGCTTGGCTAACTCGTGCTGCGGATGACTGGGCAAACCGGCGTAATACACGCGCGCCACTTGCGGCTGTTGCTCCAGCCATTCGGCGAGAACCAACGCGCTGGCACAATGCGCCTGCATACGCACACGCAAGGTCTCTAAACCTTTCAAGAATAACCACGCATTGAACGGGCTAAGGGTAGGGCCTGCGGTGCGTAAGAAACCCACCACTTCCTGCATCTCTTTACGACGCCCCGCCACCACGCCGCCCAAGCAACGCCCTTGGCCGTCAATGTATTTGGTCGCGGAATGAATCACGATATCCGCACCCAACATCAGCGGTTTTTGCAGAATCGGCGTGCAGAAACAGTTATCGACGGCCAATAAAGCACCGTTTTCGTGCGCTACATCGGCCAATGCAGCAATGTCCACTAACTCCGCCAACGGATTAGAAGGCGACTCAACAATAAACAATTTGGTGTTGGCTTTGCAGGCCGCGCGCCAGCCGTCCAAATCAGCCAGCGGCGGATAATCCACTTCGATGCCGAAGCGTTTGAAATACTTATCAAACAGACTGATGGTCGAGCCAAACACGCTGCGCGACACCAATACATGGTCTCCGGCGCTGCACAGGCTCATGACCATCGACAAAATCGCGCCCATTCCCGACGACGTTGCAACCGCCTGCTCTGCACCTTCTAAAGCCGCAATGCGCTCTTCAAAGGTGCGAACGGTGGGGTTGGTGTAACGCGAATACACGTTGCCCGGCTGCTGACCGCCAAAACGTGCAGCCGCATCGGCGGCGCTACGAAACACATAACTGGACGTCATGAATAACGCTTCGCCGTGCTCGCCTTCAGGGGTGCGATGCTGTCCCGCGCGCACCGCCAAGGTGCTCAGACCCGCGCCGTCTAAATCACTGTCGAGTCGTCCGGCTTGCCATTCTTCAATCATTGCGCTTGCTCCTCGCGGGCAGCGCCGATTCAGAACGGTTTGGCGCTGCCACCCGGTTAGAAACACGCCCCAGAATACGGGGCGCGTCGTGCTTAGTTGTTGTGCAGGTCGATGATGGCGCTGGCGGCACCTTGTTTGTTCTTTGCCGAATCGTTACGCGCGGCTTCGATGCGCTCTAAGTACGCCGCATCGACATCACCTGTCACATATTGGCCATCAAATACAGCACCATCAAAGTGATTAATTTTGATTTTGCTGCCACCTACGGCCTCTTTCAGGTCGCTAAGGTCTTGATAAATCAACCAATCTGCACCGATAAGCTGACAAACATCTTCCGTCGTGCGGTCGTGGGCAATCAGTTCATGCACGCTTGGCATGTCGATGCCATACACGTTGGGATAACGCACCGCCGGAGCCGCCGAGCAGAAATAAACATTCTTCGCGCCCGCTTCACGCGCCATTTGGATGATTTGCTTGCAGGTCGTGCCGCGCACAATCGAATCATCTACCAACATGACATTTTTTCCCCGGAATTCGAGGTCAATGGCGTTGAGCTTTTGGCGCACGGATTTCTTGCGTGCTGCTTGTCCCGGCATGATGAAGGTGCGGCCAATGTAGCGATTCTTCACGAAGCCTTCACGGAACTTGACGCCCAGCTTATTCGCCAACTCCAGCGCCGACGTGCGGCTGGTGTCCGGGATAGGAATAATCACATCAATGTCGTGATTGGGGCGTTCGCGCTGAATTTTTTCTGCCAGCTTCTCGCCCATCCGCAAACGCGCTTTGTACACCGACACGCCATCCATGATGGAATCAGGGCGCGCCAAGTAAACATATTCGAATAAACAAGGCGACAATTGCGGTTTTTCCGCGCATTGACGGGTATGCAGTTCGCCATCTGGCGTGATGTAAACCGCTTCGCCGGGTGCCAAATCACGAATCACGGTGAAACCCAGCACGTCCAACGCGACACTTTCAGAGGCAATCATGTATTCCACGCCCTCTTCCGTTTCGCGCTGGCCAAACACAATCGGACGAATGCCGTAAGGGTCGCGGAAACCCACAACGCCATAGCCCGTAATCATCGCAACGACGGCATACCCACCAAGGCAACGCTGGTGCACGCCCGCAACCGCCGCAAAAATATCGTCGGCGCTAGGCTGTAATTTGTTGCGCGTGGCCAGCTCGTGCGCGAACACATTCAACAACACTTCAGAATCTGAATTGGTGTTGATGTGGCGCAAATCCGATTCGTAGATTTCACGCGAAAGCTGGTCTACGTTGGTCAAATTACCGTTGTGCGCCAACGTGATGCCATACGGCGAGTTGACGTAAAACGGTTGCGCCTCTGCCGAGCTGGAGCTGCCCGCTGTCGGGTAGCGCACATGGCCGATGCCAATATGACCTATCAAGCGCTGCATGTGGCGTGTATGAAACACGTCACGCACCAAACCATTGTCCTTACGCAGGAACAGACGACCGTCATGGCTGGTCACGATGCCGGCAGCATCCTGTCCGCGATGCTGAAGAACCGTTAGGGCGTCGTAGAGCGCCTGGTTGACGTTCGACTTACCCACAATACCAACAATGCCACACATGTGACGCAACCCCTAGAAAGTCAGGCTAAAGCGGAAAAGGCAACCGGCTTGGAAAACCGGCCCCATTAGACAAGCCAAAGAAGCTAAATAAATACTGCTTCGACCAATCGGCAAGTTTCAAAAATTCAGGCAGCAATACAGATTCACGCCACCACGGGTCTTGCTGAAAAGGCGTCAGCGCCAGCAGTGATACCGCCAACGCAATCAACAGCGCACCCCGCGCTAACCCAAACAACATACCTAGCAGGCGATCCAGCCCGCCCAGCCCAGAGACTTGAACCAAGGTCTCCAGCAGATAAGACACCAACGACCCCAGCGCCACCGTCAGCACAAACACGAGCGCACTGGCGGCCACGACTTGCATCGAAGGTAATTGAATATAAGGCGCAAGGTACGCACTGAAATTAGCGCCATATCGCCACGCAACACTGGCCGCAATAAACCAAATGACCAGCGACAAGGCTTCTTTAATAAAACCGCGATTCAAACCATACAACACAGATACGGCTATCAACGCCACAATCGACCAATCGGCCCAGTTTAAAATCACGGTATTAGGCACCCAGTGCAAGAAGGTGCGCGGATTCTAGCAGAGCGCCCCGCGTGCGTACTACTCAGGGCTGAAAACGCACCACAGAGGGACTCACTTGCCATTGGCGTGCAAGGGTTGCTGCAACGTGTTTTGCATCCGATTCATTCAAAATCGGCCCCACAAAAACCACGCTGGCGTTATTAAATTCCCGAATGTAAGCGTTATAACCTTGCTGCCGCAGACGGTCTTGTAAATCTTGGGCTTGGGCGGCGTTAATCAAATTGGCAATTTGCACCGACCACGCAATAGGTAGCCCATTTGGGTCCAGCCGACTTTGCGGCGCAATCGCTTCAGCAGAAGGCTCCGGCGTAGCGATGGGTTCGGCTTTGGACGTCGTAACAACCGGCTGCACCGGAGCAGCAGGCGCATCTACCGTGACAGTACGCGGGCGATTTTCGCGCGTGAACAGGGTGGGCAGAAAAACCACCGCTGCCGCTAACAACACCAGCGCCCCCAACATGCGTTGCTTTAATCGACGTGTCAGCACGCTGCCCCCTGCTGCTTAGTGAGTGGCACCCGTGCGTGAAGCCAGCCACGCCAGCGCCTCAGTAACGGCATAAAATGAACCAAACACTAGAATTTCGTCATTCGCGTCAGCCGCGTTGCACTGCGCTTGCAACGCCATAGCCAACGATGACCACGCGCTAACAGATTCACCTTGAGCCACCAGCGCCGCCCGTAACGACTCCGCATCGCGCGTGCGTAACGTAGACAAAGGCGCCACCGCCCATTCAGTAAATAGCCCGCCGAAAGGCGCGATAACACCGTCTAAATCTTTATCCGCCAGTAAACCAAACACGGCACGACGCACGCCCTGAATCGGCTTTTGCTGCAAACGTGCCGCTAAATAAGCCGCTGCATGCGGGTTATGCCCCACATCCAGCACCAATTTGAGCGACTTACCACGCCACTCAATCACATGCCGTTCAAAACGCCCGCTAATGCGCGTTGATAACAATGCCTCTTGTACACGCGACGGCACCCATTCAAGCCCTAATAAGGCGAAGGCTTGCAACGCAAGTGCCGCATTTTCCTGCGGTAAATCTAAAAGTGGCAACGCAGACAACTCAAGACGCTGCCCGGTTGCACTCACACCGTGCCAATCCCATGCGTTAGGCGTTGCTGCTAAATCAAACGCCACACCACGACAGTGCAACGGACACCCCAACTGCGCTGCCTGTACTAACAAGGGGGAAGGTGGGTCAAGGTCGCCGCACACCACAGGGCGCGCAGGGCGAAAAATGCCCGCTTTCTCGAAAGCCACGCTGTCGCGGCTATCGCCTAGCCATTCCACATGGTCGATGCCGATGCTGGTCACAATCGCCATATCCGCATCAATCAGGTTGACCGCATCCAAACGGCCACCCAATCCCACCTCTAAAATCACTGCATCTAATTGAGCACGCTGAAACAACCAAAACGCCGCCAGCGTACCCATTTCAAAATAGGTCAATGACGTTTCAGCGCGCGCGACCTCAACCGCTTCAAAGGCCGCACACAGTTGCTCATCGCTGGCTTCTCCCTCTGGAAGTTGCACACGCTCGTTATAACGCACCAGATGCGGCGAGCTGTAAACGCCCACCCGCAAACCGCTAGAGCGCAGCAATTCAGCCAAAAAAGCACAGGTCGAACCTTTGCCATTGGTGCCCGTGACCGTAATCACGCGCGGCGCTAACGCCCCTAACTGCATACGCTGCAACACATGGCGCGAACGCTCCAAGCCCATTTCAATCGCAACGGGATGAAGCTGTTCGAGGTAATTCAACCACTCAGAGAGAGAACGGCTCATGCGTCGGCGGCCACTGGACTAGGTTGGTGCGTCAGTTGCGCCAGCAAACGCGCCAAGCGCGGACGCAATTCGTTACGCGGAATAATCATGTCAATTGCGCCATGTTCCAGCAGAAACTCACTGCGCTGGAAACCTTCTGGCAATTTTTCGCGCACGGTTTGTTCAATCACGCGCGGGCCAGCAAAGCCAATCAACGCACGCGGCTCGGCCACGTTGACGTCACCCAGCATGGCCAAACTGGCAGAAACGCCGCCATACACTGGGTCGGTGAGCACTGATACAAACGGAATGCCTTCCTCACGCAAACGCGCAATCACCGCCGAGGTTTTCGCCATTTGCATCAAGGAGATAAGCGCCTCTTGCATCCGCGCGCCACCCGACGCCGAGAAGCAAATCAGCGGGCAATTACGCTCTAAAGAAACATTCGCCGCACGAACAAAACGCTCCCCCACCACCGAACCCATTGAGCCACCCATAAAGGAAAACTCAAACGCACACGCCACCACCGGCAGGCTCATGAGTTGGCCGCTCATGGCAATCAGCGCATCTTTTTCGCCGGTATCACGCTGGGCAGCGGTGATGCGGTCTTTGTACTTTTTGCTGTCGCGGAATTTGAGGCGGTCGATAGGCTCCAGCTCCGCGCCGATTTCTTGGCGACCTTCAACATCCAAGAAATAATTCAGGCGCGTGCGTGCATTGATACGCATGTGATGATCGCACTTGGGGCAGACATCCAGCGTTTTTTCCAGTTCTGGGCGATACAGCACCGCATCACAGGATGGGCACTTGTGCCACAGTCCTTCCGGCACTGAGCTTTTTTTCACCTCAGAACGCATGATCGAAGGGATCAGTTTGTCTACCAGCCAGTTGCTCATGCTTTTGTTCTCCGTGGGCCCAAACCGGCATCGCGCGCGGTGAGCAAATTCGTTGTCGTCACAGCTACATGGACGGCAACACACTGGCCCCCGTCACATACAACCTTGGTAAGAAGATTCAAGCGGTACGCACCGCGTGTAAAAACGCCCGCACTTTGGCCGCATCTTTGATGCCGCGTGACGCTTCAACGCCGCCACTGACATCCACCGCCCACGGACGCACTTGCTGAATGGCGGCGCTGACATT
>CAZBNX010000020.1:8365-12035 GCA_964493255.1 uncultured Pseudomonas sp. | reverse complement strand
CGCGGGCTTTTGGCATAAAACACTAAACCAATGGCATCCGCGCCGGATTCAGCCGCAATTAGCGCATCTTCAACGCGGGTAATACCGCAAATTTTGCTGCGAACAATCGACAAAGGCGGTTCCTCGGTACAGAAAAAAGGCGGGCGATGGTAGCAAAAGCGTTTTGTCATCAGCCAGAGCGTGACGCGCGGTCAATCGTCGAGGGCTGATAAGAAATGCGGCCCAAGATAACGCTGCGGCAACACAAACTCATCGGGATATTCAACGCGCACCAAATACAATCCATACGGATGCGCGGTCACACCACCGTGACGCCGGTCACGCGCGGCTAACACCTCCGCCGTCCACGCCGGTTCGCGCTCGCCTGCGCCAATCGTCATCAAGACGCCCGCTATATTTCTCACCATGTGATGCAAGAACGCATTGGCGCGAACATCCAGCACAATAAAGCGCCCATGTTCGATAACACGCAGATGATGAAGGGTTTTTATCGGCGATTTGGCTTGGCATTGCACCGCACGAAACGAGGTGAAATCGTGCGTCCCGACCAATGCGCGCGCGGCTTCACGCATTCGCGCTACCTCCAGCGGGCGATGGTTCCACGTCACTTCTTCCGATAAATGCGCGGGGCGCACCGGGTCGTTATAAATGACATAGCGATAACGGCGCGCCACGGCAGAGAAACGGGCATGGAAATGCGCGGGCATCGGCTGCGCCCACGTCACGCTAATATCGGCGGGCAAATTGGCATTGGTGCCCATCATCCACGCGCGCAACGGACGCTGCACCGCTGTATCAAAATGCACCACCTGACCGCTGCCGTGTACGCCCGCATCCGTGCGCCCGGCACACATCACGCTCACCGGTGCGTCGGCGACTTTTGATAACGCGCGTTCTAGCGTTTCCTGCACAGAAGGCGTGCCCGCCTCCTGCCGCTGCCAGCCACGATAACGCGCGCCTTTGTACTCCACGCCGAGCGCCAGTCGGGTTAAACCTTCCGCCACAAACTCAGAAGATGACATCGCCGCCCCTTATCCCAACCGACCCAATAAAGCGCGGGCTTCTTGCTGTTGCTGGCTGTCTCCCTCACGCAGCACCGCTTCTAACAAGGTACGCACGTTGGTTGTGTCGCCGCGCGCTAAACCGTCGCGTGCCTGCTCCAATTTTTGGGCCGCTTCCAACGCGACCGCCAACGAACGCCCCTCAAAGCTAAAGGCTTCTGGCGAAACGGTGTTGCCTGCTTCCTGTAAAGGTCGAATGACTTGGCGCACCGTGTTGGCCATGAAGGCTTCAAAGGCCGCATCGCCGTCATCCACCTTAGACGGCGGGTCGGTGTCCAGCGCACGATCATTCAAGACCGGCGGTTCTAACAGTGTTTCCGTTGCCAGACGCGCGCTCAGTTCATCATCGTCCGGGAAGTCCGCCACTGCACCCGACGCAGCTACCGCCGCCGTAGCACCTGGCACCACCGGCGCATCCACCAGTGCTTTATCTTTTTTAACGCTGGGAAGAATGATGCTCTCATTACCCAGAGAACCCAGCGGTACTTCTTCCTGACGCGCATCAGCGACTGACGTTCCAGCCTTACGACGCTTGCGTATAAACAACAAACCTAATAACAAACCACCAATCCCCGCCGCACCCCAGAGCAACGGCTCACGATTGACCACCACCGTATCAGGGGTCGGTGGGGATGAATCGGGGTGAGTGGCGTCTGGTTTATCGGCGGCTTTTGGCGTAACAGGTGCATTGCTATGCCCTGCTGTTGCAGCAGCGCCCACCGCATCGGCTTTAGTGTGTTCAGACGGCGTGCCATTAGCCGCTGTTAATGGCGTATTCGACAGCTCCGCCTGCATTCGTGCCAGTTGGCTGTCTTTCAATTCAATAAGGCGTTGCAACGTATCTAGCTGACCTTGTAAATCCGTCAACCGGCCTGACAGCTCTTGTTTTTCACGCTGTCCGGTTGACAGTTGTTCTTCAAGCAACGCCAGTTGGTCTCGTAATCCCTGCCCCGCGCCTTCCGGCGCTTTCTCGCTACCGCGCGTTGATTGCCCACCCTCGACCGCCAATAAACGCAACGAATCTGTTTTAGGTGAAGGCACCACCGGCAGCTCAGGAATTGGCTGCTCCGGCGTAGCATTCAAGGTGCGCGGGGTGTTGGTTTCAGCCAATGAGCGCGCGCTCGTGCGCCAATCGCGGTTTTGACGCTCAACCTCGGCCACCGCCTGCGCGGCACTCATGCTACGGATTTGCTGCTCATCGGGGAGTCGCAGTACCTGTCCTACTTTTAAGCGGTTGATATTGCCGTTATTAAAGGCTTCCGGGTTGATTTGCTGAATGGCCAGCATCGTTTGCTGAACCGTCAATGCGCGGTCATTACGCATCTGACGCGCGATTTCCCATAGGGTGTCATTGCGTTGTGTGCGGTATTCGTCTGCTTGCGTGCGTCCTGATACCGCTTCAGCCATTGCTGGTTTTTCTGCCAGCTCATCCATTTTGGGCGTCATTTTCGGTGCAGGCACCGTGGGCAGAGGGGTGCTCGCCAGCGTTGATGCCGGTGTCGTTTTTGCCGGTACTCGTGGCGGACGCTCACTCGGCACATCAGGCATCGCCGGGAAACCCTCTAACTCAACGGGCGCAGGCATACGCTCCGCTCTATCAGGCGCGGCACCATTTTCAATGACAGGTAAACGCGCCATTTTGGGCGGCGTGCTGCCTTGCGCGTAAATCGGTGCGTCCAGCAATAGCGTGTATTCACGCAACAGACGGCCACTCGGCCAACGGACTTCAACCAAGAAATTTAGGTACGGCTCATTAATCGGTTTGTCCGATGTGACGTTAATAACGGTGCGGCCATTCGGTCGCTGTACCGCTTTAAAATGCAGCCCTTCCAGATGCGCCGGGCGCGGAATGCCAATTTTATTGAATTCCAACGCCGTGGCTAAATCAGGGCGCACATCCGTAATGGGCAAGCCTCGGGCGTCCAGCAACTCAATTTCGGCGTCCAGCGGCTGTTCCAAAGTGGATTTCAACGCAATGTCACCCAGCGTCAGGGCGTGCGTTGTACCGGAGGCCAGAAGCGCGGCACCGGCTAACGCCAATGCTAATTTGCGAACCCGAGGCATAAAATGTTCTCTTATAAATCGTCTAATTCGTGGCGATTAAGCCTGCTGCATTAAGCGTGAAGATTAAACAACAATTCCGCCAACTGCACGGTATTGAGTGCGGTGCCATAACGCACATTGTCCGCAACCAGCCAAAAACTGATTTGTTTGGCGTCCTGCAAACCCGTCCGCACGCGCCCAACGGTGATGCCATCTTGCCCCACCGCGTCACTGACCGCCGTCGGCCATTCGTTGCCTTCTAACAATTCCACGCCGTCTAACATGTGCAACTGCGCCACAAATGCAGCCTTATCAACGGGTTCGGTGCAACGCACACTCACCGCCACACTGTCGCCAAAAAAGACCGGCGCTTGCACACAGGTGACGTCAATGGAGAGCGTGGGCGCATTCAAAACGTGCTGCATATCGGTCACGAATTGGCGCTCGGTGGCGGTGTAACCGTCTTCTTCAACTGTTTCCGTTGCGGCTAACAGATTAAACGCTAATTGCTGACTGAACAGCACCGGCTCCACCGGACGCGCATTCAGTAATTGCGCGGTTTGTTT
>CAZBNX010000020.1:0-8265 GCA_964493255.1 uncultured Pseudomonas sp. | reverse complement strand
CTTGGCATAAAAACCATTAACGCTCTAACAAAATTCGCAACATGCGGCGCAGCGGTTCAGCCGCGCCCCATAACAGTTGGTCGCCTACGGTGAACGCGCCCAAATACTCAGGCCCCATGTTCAGTTTACGCAAACGGCCAACAGGAACAGTCAGCGTACCGGTGACGGCAGTGGGCGAAAGGTCGCGCATACTGGCTTCGCGCGTGTTCGGCACTAATTTAACCCAAGGATTGTGCTGGCTAATCAGGCGCTCAATTTCCGCCATAGGCACATCGTGCTTGAGTTTGATGGTCAGGGCTTGGCTGTGGCAGCGCATCGCACCAATTCGCACACACAAGCCATCAACAGGGATGATGTGGCCGTCGGTGTTGCCCAAAATTTTGTTGGTTTCTGCTTGGCCTTTCCACTCTTCGCGGCTTTGGCCGTTGGCCAGCTCTTTATCAATGTACGGAATCAAACTGCCTGCCAGCGGCACGCCGAAATTATCGGTGGGGAAATCATCGCTGCGCTGTAATTCGGCGACTTTGCGGTCAATCTCCAGAATGGCGCTGGATTGATTAGCCACTTCATCCGCCACACTATTATGAATAACGCCCATCTGCTTAATCAGTTCGCGCATGTTTTGTGCGCCAGCACCCGACGCGGCTTGATAGGTCATGGCGGTCATCCACTCGACCAAACCGGCTTCGTACAAACCACCCAACGCCATCAGCATCAGGCTAACGGTGCAATTGCCACCAATGTAATTTTTGACGCCCGCATCCAGCGAGTCATCAATCACGCCACGGTTGACCGGGTCCAGCACAATGACCGCATCGTCTGCCATTCGCAGCGTAGACGCGGCATCAATCCAATAGCCTTGCCAACCGGCTTCGCGCAGTTTTGGAAATACTTCCGTGGTGTAGTCGCCGCCTTGGCAGGTCAGGATAACGTCGAGGGTCTTTAGCTCTTCAATGCTGTACGCATCTTTGAGCGGGGCAATGTCTTTGCCAATGTCTGGCCCCAGAGCGCCCGCGTTAGAGGTGCTAAAAAACACTGGGTCGATGAGGTCAAAATCGCGCTCTTCCAGCATCCGCTGCATGAGCACAGAACCCACCATACCGCGCCAACCAATAAGACCTACTCGCTTCATCGCAACTACACCTTTTTCGAAAAAGTGGGGCCGCCGTTCGGCAGCGGCCCGACAGATTACAGATTACGCAGCGCGGCGACTACCGCATCACCCATCTCGCGGGTGCCCACTTTCTGGCAGCCCTCTGACCAAATATCGCCGGTACGAACGCCTTGATCCAGCACGTTGCTCACGGCCTTTTCAATCGCGTCAGCGGCTTCTACTTGGTTGAAGCTGTAACGCAGCATCATGGACACCGACAAAATGGTCGCCAGTGGGTTCGCAATGCCTTTGCCCGCGATGTCTGGCGCGGAGCCGTGGCAAGGCTCGTACATGCCTTTATTGTTCGCATCCAATGACGCAGACGGCAGCATACCGATGGAGCCGGTCAGCATGGAGGCTTCATCAGAGAGAATGTCGCCAAACATGTTGTCGGTCACGATGACGTCGAATTGCTTCGGCGCACGCACTAATTGCATCGCGGCGTTGTCCACATACATGTGGCTCAGTTCGACATCCGGGAACTCTTTACCGACTTCTTCCGCAACCGCGCGCCACAGTTGGCTAGACGCCAATACGTTGGCCTTGTCTACCGAGCACAGTTTTTTGCCACGCACACGCGCCATTTCAAAACCCACGCGCACAATGCGACGGATTTCGCTTTCGCTATAAGGCAGCGTGTCGTATGCCATGCGCTCGCCGTTTTCCAGCACTTTGCTTTCACGCGGTTGGCCGAAATAAATGCCGCCGGTCAGCTCGCGCACAATCAAAATATCCAGCCCCGCCACGATTTCAGGTTTCAGGCTAGAGGCCGCTGCCAGTTGCGGATACAGCAACGCGGGGCGCAAATTGGCGAACAAACCCAGTTGGGCGCGAATTTTCAGCAAACCACGCTCAGGACGAATCGCCGGGTCAATGGTGTCCCATTTTGGACCGCCGACCGCACCCAACAGCACCGCATCCGCAGCGCGCGCGCGCTCCAGCGTTTCATCCGCCAACGGAACGCCGTAACGGTCAACGGCTGCGCCGCCGAGGTCGTCATATTCCAGCTCAAAACCTAAGCCAAATTTTTCATTGGCTACGTCCAGCACTTTGACCGCTTCAGCCACGATTTCTGGGCCAATGCCATCACCGGGCAGCACTAAAATTTTCTTGCTCATCGTGTTTCCTCATTAACCTTACTTAATCGCGCCGAACAGCCAAGGGCTGTTTTGCTGATGCGTGACTTCAAATGCACGAATGGCTTCGGCGTCTTGCAGCGTCAGACCGATGTCGTCTAAGCCATTGAATAAGCAATGCTTACGGAACGGGTCGATGTCGAAGCTCAACACCTTGCCATCGGGACGAGTCACGGTTTGCGTCGCCAAATCGACGGTTAATTGATAACCCTCAGCGGCTTCGCATTGCTTGAACAGTTCGTCCACTTCCGCTTCCGGCAGGATGATGGGCAGCAAGCCATTTTTGAAACTGTTATTGAAGAAGATATCCGCATAGCTTGGCGCGATGATGGTGCGGAAACCGTACTCTTCCAACGCCCAAGGCGCGTGCTCACGCGAGGAGCCACAACCAAAGTTTTCACGCGCTAACAGCACGCTGGCACCTTGATAACGCGGGAAATTCAGCACAAATTCCTGATTAACCGGACGCGCCGAGCAATCTTGGTTTGGCTGACCAACGTCCAAATAACGCCATTCGTCAAACAGGTTCGGGCCAAAACCAGAACGCTTAATAGACTTCAAAAACTGCTTCGGGATGATTTGGTCCGTATCGACGTTGGCGCGGTCGAGTGGGCAAACCAAGCCCGTGTGTTGGGTAAAGGCTTTCATTCAACAATCCTCAGTTCAGCAGCTCGCGCACGTCAATGAAGTGACCGGCCACCGCAGCCGCCGCAGCCATCGCCGGGCTTACCAAGTGAGTACGTCCACCGGCACCTTGGCGGCCTTCAAAGTTACGGTTAGAGGTTGAGGCGCAGTGTTCGCCGCTCTCTAAACGGTCTGGGTTCATCGCCAGACACATCGAGCAACCCGGCTCGCGCCATTCAAAACCCGCTTCCACGAAAATTTTATCCAGCCCTTCCGCTTCCGCTTGCGCTTTCACCAAACCAGAACCCGGCACCACTAACGCTTGTTTCACGCTGCCAGCCACTTTGCGGCCTTTGGCAACTTCTGCCGCTGCGCGCAAATCTTCAATGCGCGAATTGGTGCACGAGCCAATAAAGACGCGGTCTAATTTGATGTCGGTGATGGCTTGATTGGCCGTCAGCCCCATGTATTTGAGTGCGCGCACGATGGAATCACGCTTGACCGCATCGCTTTCTTGCGCGGGGTCTGGAACGGTGGCATCTACCGGCAGCACCATTTCAGGCGAGGTGCCCCATGTCACTTGCGGTTTGATGTCAGCGGCGTTCAGCTCGATAACGGTGTCAAAGGTGGCATCGGTGTCAGACACCAAGCCTTGCCACTGCGCCACCGCTTGCTCCCAATCCGCACCTTTGGGCGCAAACGGACGGCCTTCAACGTAACGGATGGTTTTTTCATCCACCGCCACTAAACCGACACGCGCACCGGCTTCGATGGCCATGTTGCACAGCGTCATACGGCCTTCCATCGACAGCTCACGAATGGCGCTGCCCGCAAATTCCATCGCGTGACCCGTGCCGCCCGCCGTGCCAATTTTGCCAATCACGGCCAGCACGATGTCTTTTGCCGTCACGCCAGCAGGTAATTGCCCTTCAACGCTCACCCGCATGTTTTTCATTTTTTTGGCGACGAGGCATTGCGTGGCCAGCACATGCTCCACTTCAGAAGTGCCGATACCGTGCGCCAGCGCGCCAAACGCGCCGTGCGTTGACGTGTGCGAATCGCCACACACCACGGTCATGCCGGGCAGTGTTGCGCCCTGCTCTGGGCCAACAACGTGAACGATACCTTGGCGGCTGTCGTTCATTTTGAATTCCAGAATGCCGAAGTGGTCGCAGTTTTCGTCGAGGGTTTGCACCTGAATACGCGACACTTCATCCACGATGGCTTCAACGCCGCCCTGACGCTCGCCCTTGGTGGTCGGGACGTTGTGGTCTGGGGTCGCGATGTTGGCATCAATGCGCCACGGTTGACGGTTAGCCAAACGCAGCCCTTCAAACGCTTGCGGCGAGGTCACTTCGTGCAGGATTTGGCGGTCGATGTAAATCAGCGCCGAACCATCGTCGCGCTGTTTGACCAGGTGCATGTCCCAGAGCTTGTCATAAAGCGTCTTACCGGCCACGGGGGAACTCCTCATCAGCGGTTTTTGTCGTGTGCCCTGACGGGTATATCCATAGGGCTTGTGCGGGCGATGCTAAAGGCTTGGCATCAATGCCGCAAATTCATATTTTTTATGCTTTGCATAACAAACGAGAATGCGACGATGGATTTAGCCAGCTTAGATACCTTTATTGCGATTGCTGAAACCGGCAGCTTTTCAGCAGCGGCGGCGCGCTTGCACCTTTCACAACCGGCGATTAGCAAGCGCATCGCCGCGCTGGAAATGCAGCTCAACACCCGTTTATTTGACCGCATTGGCCGCGAAATTAGCCTCACCGAAGCGGGGCGCGCCCTGTTACCGCGTGCGCGACAGGTGCTCAGTGTGCTGGATGACACGCGCCGCGCGCTCAGTAATTTGCAAGGCGACATCAGCGGGCGGCTGACGCTGGCGACCAGTCATCATATTGGGCTGCATCGTTTGCCGCCGCTGCTGCGCGCGTTTACCAAAGCGCATCCCAAGGTGGCGCTCGACATTCGTTTTTTAGATTCAGAAGTCGCGTATGACGCTGTTTTACAAGGAAGAATTGAGCTGGCTGTGATTACACTCGCGCCACAAACAAACGCCCCGCTGTTGGCGCAACCCGTTTGGCAGGACGCGCTGGATTTTGTCGCTGCGCCGGAGCATCCGCTGGCGCACGGCGGTGCGGTGACGCTGGCCGAAGTGGCGCAACATCCCGCTGTTTTTCCCGGTGAAAGCACCTTTACGCATCAAGTGGTACACGCATTATTTGAGCGCGAACACCTCACGCCGCAGGTGGCGATGAGCACTAATTATTTAGAAACCATCAAGATGCTGGTGTCGATTGGGATTGCGTGGAGCGTGCTGCCGCGCACGCTGCTTGATAACCAAATCGTGCGCTTGCCGCTGCAAGAAATTCAGTTGAGCCGTCAACTGGGCTACATCTGCCACACCGAGCGCACGCTTTCCAACGCCGCGAAAGCCTTCATGGAATTACTGAATCAAGCCGGTGCCGCCGATGCCGCAAACAACTGATCGAGGCATTCGCAATCGTTTTCGCGTCGGATGTTATCGAACAAGGTTTGTGCTTCGGGATAACTGCGCGTGAGCATGGCAATCCATTGTTTGATGCGTCCGGGGGCATAACGGGGCGCTAATTTGGCGCGTGCTAACTGCCAAAAACGCTGCAACAACGGCCACAGTTCTGCCCATGTCATTGGCTCGGGAAGCTGTCCGGCGCGGGCGTGAGCAATCTGCCGCGCCAAATCAGGGCGCGACACTAAACCGCGCCCCAGCATGATGTTTTCTGCACCGCTTATTTCACGACAGCGCCGCCAATCGTCCACCGACCAGATTTCGCCGTTGGCATACACCGGCACCGAAACCACGTCTTGAATACGCGCCACCCATTCCCAGTGCGCGGGCGGTTTATAGCCATCCATTTTGGTGCGCGCATGAACCACCAACATCGACGCGCCGCCATCTACCAAGGCTTGCGCGCACTCTAGGGCGCTATCAGGGCTATCAAAACCCAAGCGCATTTTGGCCGTCACCGGAACCGTGGGCGCAACACAGCGCCGCACTTCACTGGCAATCGCGTACAACAATTCGGGCTCTTTTAATAACACCGCACCGCCGCGTGATTTATTCACAGTTTTGGCTGGACAACCAAAATTCAAATCAACCACGGGCGCGCCCAATGTAGCGGCGTAAGCGGCGTTATCGCCTAAACAAACCGGGTCAGAACCGAGTAATTGCAGACGCATCGGCGTACCGCTGCGCGTTTGCCAGCCGCTGTCTAATTCCGGGGCCAATCGCAGGTAATTGGAACGCGGTAATACGCTGTCGGTGACGCGCACAAATTCACTCACACACCAATCAATCCCCCCGACCTCCGTGAGTAATTCACGCAGAATTTCATCCACTAAACCTTCCATCGGGGCTAACGCGATATGCACGGGCGCTGTCTCAAAAAATGAATACGCCATCTTAACCGATGGTCGAATGTTTCACGATTCGGCCAACATGAAAGGCCATTGTCATCAAAAAAAGCCTAAATTTTGCGTTTAATCCAGCAATTGGACGCCATAAAGCCATGCTTTTTTGATGGCTTTCCAATCACCCCCTTTACTTTCACCGCAATAAAAACAAGGACAGTGCATTGTCATGTTCACTAATTTAAGAGCGCGTTTAACCGCTATTTGTGTCGCTATTACCGTGGCGGCCTTGTTTGCGTTGGCACTGTCCACGTTTCTCATCGTGCGAAGCGACACGTTGAAAAATATTGATGAACGGATGCAACAAACCACCCTGAACCATGCCAACGAACTGACAGAATGGGTAAAAGAAAAACAACGTATTACCAGCTCATTGAAATTTGCCATCGGACAAGCCGACCCGATGCCCTTCTTGTTAGCCACCAAACAAGCAGGTGCCTTCGATGATGTTTATTTTGTGTATTCCGCCGAAAATCGCGCCATTTTCCCGCATCCCTTGCCAGCGGGTTATAGCGGCATTAGCCGCCCGTGGTATCAACATGCGATTAAAGTCGGCGGCCCCGACTTAACTGCGCCGTATGTCGATGCCAGCACCGGAAAACTCACCATCACATTTGTGGAACCTGTGGGGCCGAAAAATCAACCCACCGCCGTGATGGGCACCGACATGCACCTCGACACCATCACGCAAAAAGTGAACGCGATTAAACCCACCGCGCAGAGTCTCGCGTTTTTATTGGATGGCGACGGCAATCTGCTGGCACATGCCAAACCGGAATACACGCTCAAGCCGGTGTCTGCGGTATCCGCGCAATTGGAACTTGGCCAACTGCGCCAACTCGCAGACAGCGGTAAGCCACTCAAACTCGTTATTGAGGGCGAAAAACAATTACTGTACGTCGCAAAGGTCGCGGGCACGCCGTGGTTATTGGGCGTGGCGATTAACGAGGCGCAGGCCACCGCCACCATTAACGACCTCTTGCTGGTGGCGGTGGTCATTACTGTTATCTGTACGCTGTTGGCGGTGGCGTTGGTTTCGGTGGCGGTGAATCGACAACTGCGTCGCTTAACGCTAGTGCGTGATGCGCTCAAAGATATTGCGTCGGGTGAAGGCGATTTAACGCGCCGTCTCGACACGCACGGCCACGATGAGCTGGCACAGATTGCTCAGGCGTTTAACGATTTCACCAATAAAATTGCCAGCGTTATGGGGCGTATTCGTGATGCGTCTGAAGAGGTGCGTCACGCGACCGCCGAAATTGCTAACGGCAACCAAGATTTGTCGCATCGCACCGAGATGCAAGCGGCGTCGCTGGGCGAAACCGCAGGCGCGATGAGCGAACTCAGCACCACCGTGCATTACAATGCCGAAAACACGCGCCAAGCGAACGCGCTGGCCAATGAAACCTCGCACATCGCCACACAAAGCGGCACCGTAGTGCGGCAAGTCGTACAAACGATGGGCGATATTGAAGCCTCAGCACGCAAAATCGTGGACATCATCAGCGTGATTGATTCGATTGCCTTCCAAACGAACATTCTGGCCCTGAATGCCTCGGTAGAAGCAGCGCGCGCGGGCGAGCAAGGGCGTGGGTTTGCCGTGGTAGCCTCCGAGGTACGCACCTTGGCACAACGCAGCGCCACCGCCGCTAAAGAAATTCGTGTGCTGATTGATGCGTCCGTTACGCAAGTGACTGCCGGTAGCCAACTGGTTCATAACGCCAGCGCAGAAATTGAGCGTGTGGTGGCGAGCGTGCAAAACGTCACCGCATTGGTGGCCAATATCAGCCGAGCCAACCAAGAACAAAGCGATGGCATTGCAGATTTAGGCACCGCCATCAGCACCATGGACCAAGGCACTCGCCAAAATGCCGCGCTGGTGGACGCAGCCGCGCACGC
>CAZBNX010000019.1:4884-18837 GCA_964493255.1 uncultured Pseudomonas sp. | reverse complement strand
GTCGTCACACTCCATTCTTCAAAGGCTACCGTCCACAGTTCTACTTCCGTACTACCGACGTTACTGGTAGCTGCGAACTGCCAGAAGGCATCGAAATGGTGATGCCAGGTGACAACGTGAAAATGACTGTCACCCTGATCAACCCAATCGCGATGGAAGACGGTCTGCGCTTCGCTATTCGTGAAGGTGGTCGTACCGTTGGTGCCGGTGTTGTTGCCAAAATTCTGGCTTAATAGCATAAGCACGCTGTAAAAAAGAGGGGGCCTTCAGTGATGGAGGCTCCCTTGTTTTGTGTAGTCCGGTTGACACTTTTCGGACACATCCTTAAAATCTCGCCTCCTTTTGTCGGGACTTCAAAACTCGGCAAAAACAGTTAGAGTCTGAGGTCGAAATGCAAAATCAACAAATTCGTATCAGGTTGAAGGCTTTCGATCATCGCCTGATCGATCAATCTACCCAAGAAATCGTAGAAACTGCGAAACGTACTGGGGCTCAGGTGCGTGGTCCAATTCCTCTGCCGACGCGCAAAGAGCGTTTTACCGTTCTGATTTCTCCGCACGTCAACAAGGATGCGCGTGATCAGTACGAAATTCGTACTCACAAGCGCGTGCTTGATATTGTTCAGCCAACCGACAAAACTGTCGATGCGCTGATGAAGCTTGATTTGGCAGCTGGTGTTGAAGTGCAAATCAGCCTCGGCTAAGCCACGAGCTTAGTCGTGTAACGCTCTGAAATGGGCGGCCATAGCGGGTGAAAGCCCCGTACACTCAAGAGGTTTAAAGCATGACTATTGGTGTAATCGGTCGTAAGTGCGGTATGACCCGCATTTTCACCGAAGATGGTGTTTCTATCCCGGTTACGGTTATCGAAGTTGAACCGAACCGTGTAACTCAGTTCAAAGACGAAAGCACTGATGGCTACCGTGCCGTTCAAGTGACTGTCGGCGAGCGTCGTAACTCTCGCGTTACTAAAGCTCAAGCAGGTCATTTCGCGAAAGCGGGTGTGGCCGCAGGTCGTGCCATTCTGGAATTCCGCCTTGAAGGCGAAACATTCAGTGCTGGCGATCAGTTGACTGTTGAGCAGTTCCAAGCGGGCCAGTTGGTTGACGTAACCGGTCAATCTAAAGGTAAAGGCTTCGCAGGTACTATCAAACGCTGGAATTTCCGTGGCCAAGATAACAGCCATGGTAACTCCGTATCTCACCGTGTGCCTGGCTCTATCGGTCAGTGCCAGACTCCTGGCCGCGTCTTCAAAGGCAAGAAAATGTCCGGTCATCTCGGTGCAGAGCGCGTAACCGTTCAATCCCTTGAGGTTGTTCGTGTTGACGTTGAGCGTAATCTGTTACTGGTCAAGGGTGCTGTTCCAGGCGCCACTGGTGGTGACGTGATTGTGCGTCCGGCTGTCAAGGCTTGAGAGAGGTTCGAGAGATGCAACTGAATGTAAACGGTGCGCAGGCAATCGAAGTCTCCGAGCGTACCTTTGGTAGTGAGTTCAACGAGACCTTGGTTCATCAAGCCGTTGTTGCCTACATGGCTGGTGGTCGTCAAGGCACTCGCGCACAACTGACCCGTTCTGAAGTGCGTGGCGGTGGTAAAAAGCCATGGCGTCAAAAAGGCTCTGGCCGTGCTCGTGCTGGCTCCATTCGTAGCCCCATCTGGCGTTCAGGTGGTGTGACGTTTGCTGCGAAGCCGCAAGATCACTCCCAAAAGCTGAACAAAAAAATGTACCGCGCTGCGCTGCGTTCAATCCTGAGCGAGCTGGTACGTCAAGAGCGTCTGGTTGTTGTGGCTGATTTCGTTGTTGAATCACCAAAAACCAAAGCGCTGGTTGGCAAGCTGGGTGCTCTGAACCTGAGCGACGTTCTGATCGTTACAGATGCTGATGATGTGAATCTGTACTTGGCTGCACGCAATCTGCCGCATGTTGATGTTCGCGATGTTCAAGGCACCGACCCTGTCAGCCTGATCGCTTACGACAAAGTGCTGGTCACTGTGTCTGCTGTGAAGAAGTTCGAGGAGCTGCTGGGATGAACCAGGAACGCGTATTCAAAGTGCTGCTTGGACCGCACATCTCCGAGAAAGCTACAACGCTGGCCGATGGCAAAAGCCAATTCGTCTTCAAAGTAGCTACGGACGCAACCAAGCTGGAAATCAAAAAAGCGGTTGAGATTCTTTTCAATGTCAAGGTTGATCGTGTGAGCACCTTGAATGTGAAAGGTAAAACCAAGCGCACAGCTCGTGGCTTTGGCAAGCGCAACGACTGGAAAAAAGCATACATTGCTCTCCAGGCTGGCCAAGACATCGACTTCGCCAGCAGTGCTGAGTAAGTAGGAGCGCATCATGGCAATTGTTAAGTGCAAACCGACTTCCGCTGGCCGCCGCTTTGTGGTCAAGGTTGTCAATGCTGATTTGCACAAAGGTGCTCCTTACGCGCCTTTGCTTGAGAAAAAGAGCAAGACCGGTGGCCGTAACAACAATGGTCGCATCACCACGCGTCACATTGGTGGCGGTCACAAGCAGCACTATCGCTTAGTTGACTTCCGTCGTAATGATAAAGACGGTATCCCGGCGGTGGTTGAGCGCGTTGAGTACGATCCAAACCGTACTGCTCACATCGCATTGCTGAAGTATGCTGACGGTGAGCGCCGCTACATTATCGCTCCCAAAGGTGTTTCAGCGGGCGATCAAGTTATTTCCGGCGTTAATGCGCCAATTAAAGCAGGCAACACGCTGCCACTGCGTAATATCCCGGTCGGTTCTACCGTTCACGGTATCGAGCTGAAGCCTGGTAAAGGCGCTCAGATTGCTCGCTCTGCGGGTGCTTCTGTTCAGTTGGTTGCGCGCGAAGGTGCCTACGTTACTTTGCGTTTACGCTCTGGCGAAATGCGTAAAGTGTTGGCTGAATGCCGCGCTACGCTGGGTGAAGTATCTAACTCCGAGCACAGCCTGCGTTCCTTGGGTAAAGCCGGTGCCAAGCGTTGGAAGGGCATTCGTCCAACCGTGCGTGGTGCTGCGATGAACCCGGTTGACCACCCACACGGTGGTGGTGAAGGTCGTACTTCCGGTGGCCGTCACCCAGTTTCTCCGTGGGGCTTCCCGACCAAGGGTGCGAAAACTCGTACCAATAAGCGCACTGACAATATGATTGTCCGTCGTCGCAAGTAATTAGAGGGATACGACAGTGCCGCGTTCTCTGAAAAAAGGTCCATTTATCGATCTTCACCTGATGAAGAAGGTCGAAGTTGCGGTGGAAAAAAACGATCGTAAGCCAATCAAAACTTGGTCTCGTCGTTCTATGATCCTGCCGCAAATGGTTGGTTTGACAATCGCTGTGCATAACGGTCGTCAGCATGTTCCCGTTCTCGTGAACGAAGACATGGTCGGCCATAAGCTGGGCGAATTCGCTGCTACCCGCACCTATCGCGGTCACGTAGCTGACAAGAAAGCCAAGCGTTAAGGGGTAAGGAAATGGAAGTAGCCGCTAAGTTGTCGGGCGCTCGCATCTCCGCCCAGAAAGCCCGTCTGGTCGCTGACCAGGTTCGTGGCAAGAAGGTAGGCGAGGCCCTGAATGTGTTGGCTTTTAGCAGCAAAAAAGCTGCTGCCATCATCAAAAAAGTGCTGGAGTCTGCTGTTGCTAACGCCGAGCACAACGAAGGTGCTGATGTAGACGATTTGAAAGTCTCCACCATTTTCGTTAACGAAGGACGTTCGCTGAAGCGCATCATGCCACGTGCCAAAGGCCGTGCTGATCGCATCGTCAAGCGGTCTTGCCATATCACTGTCAAGGTTGCGGACAAGTAACGGAGTCGATCAGATGGGTCAGAAAGTACATCCCACTGGCATTCGCCTGGGTATCGTCAAGGAGCACACTTCTGTTTGGTACGCAGATAAGCGTCAATACGCTGATTATCTGTTTGCTGACCTGCAAGTGCGTGAGTATCTCCAAGACAAATTAAAAAGCGCGTCCGTAAGCCGTATCGACATCGCTCGTCCGGCTCAAACAGCTCGCATCACCATCCACACTGCCCGTCCCGGTATCGTGATTGGCAAGAAAGGTGAAGATGTTGAAAAGCTGCGTCAGGACCTGACCAAGCAGATGGGTGTGCCAGTTCACATCAACATCGAAGAAATCCGCAAGCCAGAATTGGACGCTATGTTGGTTGCTCAGAGCGTTGCTCAGCAGCTGGAGCGTCGCGTAATGTTCCGTCGTGCTATGAAGCGCGCCGTGCAGAACGCCATGCGTATTGGTGCTAAAGGCATCAAAATTCAGGTCAGTGGCCGTTTGGGTGGTGCCGAGATCGCTCGTACCGAGTGGTATCGTGAAGGTCGTGTACCGCTGCACACCCTGCGCGCTGACATTGATTACAACACCTACGAAGCACACACTACTTATGGTGTGATTGGTGTGAAGGTTTGGATCTTTAAGGGCGAGGTCATCGGTGGCCAGCACGAAGAGATCAAGCCAGCAGCACCTGCTCCGCGTAAAAAAGCTGCTAAGTAAGAGGAGTACGCAACATGCTTCAACCTAAGCGTACGAAATTCCGTAAGCAGATGACTGGCCACAACCGTGGCTTGGCACATCGCGGCAGCAAAGTCAGCTTCGGCGAGTTCGCTCTGAAAGCTGTCAGCCGTGGTCGTCTGACTGCTCGTCAAATCGAAGCCGCTCGTCGTGCTTTGACTCGTCACGTTAAGCGTGGCGGTAAGATCTGGATTCGTGTTTTCCCTGACAAGCCTGTCACCAAAAAGCCTCTCGAAGTGCGTATGGGTAAAGGTAAAGGCGGGGTCGAGTACTGGGTAGCCCTGATTCAACCGGGCAAAGTACTGTACGAGATCCAAGGTGTTTCTGAAGAGCTGGCCCGCGAAGCTTTCGCTTTAGCTGCCGCTAAGCTGCCGCTCGAAACCACCTTTGTTAAGCGGACGGTGATGTAATGAAAGCGAAAGAACTTCGTGAAAAATCCGTTGAGCAGCTGAACGAGCAATTGCTCGGCCTGCTGCGCGATCAGTTCAATCTGCGTATGCAGAAAGCTACTGGTCAGTTGGGGCAGACTCACCTGCTCTCGCAAGTGAAGCGCGACATCGCTCGCGTTAAAACTGTGCTCAACCAGCAGGCAGGTAAGTAATCATGGCTGAAGCTCAGAAGACCGTCCGTACGCTGACCGGCAAAGTCGTCAGCAACAAAATGGACAAGACCATTACTGTATTGATTGAGCGTCGCGTTAAGCACCCGATCTACGGTAAATACGTGAAGCGTTCCACTAAGCTGCACGCTCACGATGAAACCAACCAGTGCCGCATGGGTGACTTGGTAACCATTCGCGAAACTCGTCCTTTGGCCAAGACTAAAGCTTGGACTCTGGTTGAGATCGTTGAGCGCGCAGTGGAAGTCTAAGAGACTCAGGGTCGGAGAAAGTTATGATTCAGACTCAATCCATGCTAGACGTCGCCGACAACAGCGGTGCTCGTCGCGTCATGTGCATCAAGGTGCTGGGCGGTTCTCATCGTCGTTATGCTGGCATCGGCGACATCATCAAAGTGACCGTTAAAGAAGCCATCCCGCGTGGCAAAGTTAAAAAAGGTCAAGTGATGAGTGCTGTTGTTGTGCGTACTCGCCACGGTGTGCGTCGTCCAGATGGCTCTATCATCCGTTTCGACGGTAATGCTGCTGTGTTGTTGAACAACAAGCAGGAGCCTATTGGTACTCGTATTTTTGGACCAGTGACTCGTGAGCTTCGCGGTGAGAAGTTCATGAAAATTGTCTCGCTGGCCCCCGAAGTACTCTAAGGAGAAGCCGTCATGCAAAAGATTCGTCGTGATGACGAAGTCATCGTTATTGCCGGCAAGGACAAGGGCAAGCGTGGCCAGGTGCTGAAAGTGCTGGCCGACGATCGTCTGATCGTTGGTGGCGTAAACTTGATCAAGCGCCACACCAAGCCAAACCCCATGCTGGGTGTTCAAGGCGGCATCGTTGAAAAAGAAGCCGCCCTGCACGTCTCCAACGTTGCTATCTTCAACCCGGAGACCAGCAAAGCGGATCGCGTTGGCTTCAAAATTGAAGACGGCAAGAAGATTCGTGTCTTCAAGTCGACCCAGAAGCCGGTTAGCGCTTGAGGCCTGCTAGGTAAATCACCATGGCACGATTGAAAGAAATTTATCGGAACGAAATCGCTCCTAAGCTGAAAGAGCAACTTCAGCTGAACAACGTGATGGAAACTCCGCGTATCACCAAGATCACTCTGAATATGGGTCTCGGCGAAGCGATCGGCGACAAAAAAGTCATCGAAAACGCGCTGGGCGATATGGAAAAGATTGCTGGTCAAAAACCAGTTGTGACTTACGCACGCAAATCTATCGCGGGCTTTAAAGTTCGTGAAGGTTGGCCAATCGGCGTTAAAGTGACTCTGCGTGGTGATCGCATGTATGAGTTCCTGGATCGCCTGTTGAGTATTTCTCTGCCGCGCGTACGCGATTTCCGTGGTCTGAATGCTAAGTCCTTCGATGGACGCGGCAATTACAGCATGGGTGTCAAAGAGCAAATCATCTTCCCAGAAATCGATTACGACAAAATCGACGCTCTGCGTGGTATGGATATTACTTTGACAACAACCGCTCGTAACGATGACGAAGGCCGCGCTCTGTTGCGTGCTTTCAAATTCCCGTTCCGTAACTGAGTGGAGCATAGAAATGGCTAAAGTGAGCATGAAAAACCGTGAGCTGAAGCGTCAGCAAACGGTTGCGAAGTACGCTGAAAAGCGTGCCGAGCTGAAAGCTATTATCGCCAGCCCAAACTCCACTCCGGAGCAACGTTGGGAAGCGTTAGTTGCCCTGCAAAAGCAACCACGTAATGCATCTGCTTGCCGTCTGCGCAATCGTTGCCGCATTACTGGTCGTCCGCATGGCTTCTATCGCAAGTTCGGTCTGAGCCGTAACAAACTGCGCGAAGCGGCTATGCGTGGTGATGTTCCAGGTCTGGTTAAAGCCAGCTGGTAAATTACCAAGCAAGTTTAGGATCAGGCCCCGCATGGGGCTTGATTCGTTTCTGTGCGTTATTTAGAATTAACGACCGGCTTTCTGAATAAAGATAAGTCGGTGTTTTTAGCCGAAAGGCTTTCTTAGGAGCACTAAGCCCATGAGTATGCAGGACCCGTTAGCGGATATGCTAACTCGCATCCGTAATGCCCAGATGGCCGAGAAGACAACGGTTAGCATGCCGTCTTCCAAGCTGAAGGTAGCGGTTGCTAATGTATTAAAAAGTGAAGGCTATGTTGCCAGCTTCGAAGTGACTGGCGATGTGCAGAAGCAGCTTTCTATTGAGCTTAAATACTTTGAAGGCAAGCCTGTCATTGAAGAGCTCAAACGAGTAAGCCGTCCTGGTCTGCGTCAGTACAAAGGCGTTGAAGAACTGCCGAAAGTTCGTGGCGGTCTTGGCATCTCTATTGTCTCCACCAATAAAGGTGTGATGACTGATCGTGCTGCCCGTGCTGCTGGTATCGGCGGCGAACTGCTTTGCACTGTATTCTAAGGGGCGTCAGCATGTCTCGTGTTGCTAAAAACCCTGTCAAGTTGCCAGCTGGCGTAGAAGTTACTATTGCTGGTCAGCAGGTTTCTGTGAAAGGTACTAAAGGTGCCTTAGAGTTGAATGTCCACCCATCTGTGGAAGTTTTCCAAGAGGGTACTGAGTTGCGTTTCGCAGCTCGTAATGGCGATCAACAAACTCGCGCTATGGCCGGTACAACTCGCGCCCTTGTGAATAACATGGTGATCGGCGTCAACCAAGGCTTTGAGCGTAAATTGCAGCTGGTTGGTGTTGGTTATCGTGCTCAGGCCAAAGGTAGCGTATTGTCCTTGGCACTGGGTTTCTCTCACCCGATCGAGTATGAACTGCCTGAAGGCATCACTGCTGAAACCCCAAGTCAGACTGATATTCTGATCAAAGGTATCAATAAGCAGGTGGTCGGTCAGGTTGCTGCTGAAATCCGTGACTTCCGTCGTCCTGAGCCATACAAGGGCAAAGGTGTTCGTTACTCTGACGAAGTTGTCCACCGTAAAGAAGCCAAGAAGAAGTAAAGGCATAGCAAATGAGCGACAAGAAAGTTATCCGTCTGCGTCGCGCTCGTCAGGCTCGCCTGAGGATGCGCGAACTGGAAGCCGTACGCCTTTGCGTGTACCGCTCTTCTCAGCACATGTACGCCCAAGTTATTTCAGCCGACGGCGGCAAAGTATTGGCCAGTGCCTCAACTCTGGACAAAGAGTTACGCGAAGGTGCTACCGGTAACATCGAAGCAGCCAAACAAGTAGGTTTGTTGGTTGCCGAGCGCGCGAAAGCCGCAGGTGTGACCAAGGTTGCCTTTGACCGTTCTGGTTTCAAATACCATGGTCGCGTTAAGGCATTAGCTGATGCTGCTCGTGAAGGCGGGCTGGAGTTCTAATTATGTCGAACAACGAGCAGAAACGCGACGAAGGCTATATCGAGAAACTGGTTCAAGTTAATCGTGTAGCTAAAACCGTAAAAGGTGGCCGTATCTTTACTTTCACTGCCTTGACTGTAGTGGGTGATGGTAAGGGTCGTGTAGGCTTCGGTCGTGGTAAATCCCGTGAAGTGCCTGCTGCCATTCAGAAAGCAATGGAAGCAGCTCGTCGCAACATGATTCAAGTTGATTTGAACGGTACTACTTTACAGTATCCAATCAAGTCAGCGCATGGTGCCTCCAAGGTATACATGCAGCCTGCGTCTGAAGGTACTGGCGTTATCGCTGGTGGCGCGATGCGTGCCGTTTTAGAAGTAGCTGGCGTGCATAACGTTTTGGCTAAGTGCTACGGTTCCACCAACCCTGTCAACGTGGTTTACGCTACGTTCAAGGGCTTGAAAGGTATGCAGTCTCCAGATTCTGTAGCTGCTAAACGTGGCAAGAGCGTCGAGGAGATTCTCTGATCATGTCTACTGCCAAAATCAAAGTCACTTTGGTGAAAAGCGTGAATGGCCGTTTGGCTAATCACAAAGCATGTGTCAAAGGTCTTGGTCTGCGCCGCATCAACCATACGGTAGAAGTGCTGGATACTCCTGAAAATCGCGGGATGATCAACAAAGCCTACTACTTGCTGCGTGTAGAGGGTTAATCATGCAACTTAACGATCTGCGTTCTGCGCCTGGCGCCCGCCGCGAAAAGCATCGCCTTGGTCGTGGTATCGGTAGCGGTTTGGGTAAGACAGGTGGCCGTGGTCACAAAGGTCAAACTTCACGCTCTGGCGGTAAAATCGCTCCCGGTTTTGAGGGTGGCCAACAACCGTTGCACCGTCGTTTGCCGAAGTTTGGTTTTACTTCGCTCAAGTCTTTGGTTCGTGCAGAAGTTCGTACTTCTGAGCTGGCGAAAGTAGAAGGCGATGTAGTAACGCTGGAAACCCTGAAAGCTGCAAACGTGATTGGCCAAAATATCCAACGCGTTAAGGTAATGCTTTCTGGTGAGGTTGCTCGTGCTCTGGTTCTGCAAGGTATTGCGGTAACTAAAGGTGCGCGTGCTGCTATTGAAGCAATTGGCGGTAAAGTCGAGGGCTAAATGGCTAGGCAAGGTGCTCTCTCTGCATTAAGCAGTGGTGGAATGTCCGAACTTTGGGCGCGTTTGCGTTTTCTGTTAATGGCCATTGTGGTCTATCGGATTGGCGCACATATTCCAGTTCCTGGAATTAACCCCGATCGTTTGGCAGAGTTATTCCGCCAAAATGAGGGCACCATACTTAGTCTATTCAACATGTTCTCTGGCGGTGCGTTAGAGCGCATGAGTATCTTTGCTTTGGGCATCATGCCCTATATCTCGGCATCGATCATCATGCAGCTTATGACAGCTGTGTCGCCACAATTAGAGCAGTTGAAGAAAGAAGGTGAGTCTGGACGGCGAAAAATCAGTCAGTACACACGCTACGGAACTGTTGCGTTGGCGTTAGTTCAGGCTGTTGGCATGTCTGTTGGTTTGGCGAGCCAAGGTGTTTCGTTTAGCTCAGACTTTCCTTTCTATTTTATGGCTACAACCACATTTGTAGCTGGTGCCATGTTCATGATGTGGCTTGGTGAGCAAATTACCGAGCGCGGTATTGGCAATGGCATTTCGATGCTTATTTTTGCCGGTATTGTTGCGGGTATACCTTCAGCGATTGGCTCTTCATTTGAATCAGCCCGTCAGGGTGATATCAATATTTTCGCCTTAATTGCTGTTGGTTTGCTTGCTATAGCTATTATTGCTTTTGTGATATTTATTGAGCGTGGCCAGCGCCGTATTGCTGTGCATTATGCAAAGCGTCAACAAGGGCGTAAGATTTTTGCCGCGCAGACGAGCCATTTACCATTAAAGGTGAATATGGCTGGTGTTATTCCGGCTATTTTTGCAAGCAGCATACTCTTATTCCCTGCTTCTATTGGTCAGTGGTTTGGTCAAAGCGAAAGCATGGGATGGATGCAAGATGTTTCTCAAGCGATAGCTCCAGGGCAGCCTCTGAATATTCTCCTGTTCAGTATGGGCGTTATTTTCTTCTGCTTCTTCTATACGGCGTTGATGTTTAATCCGAAAGAAGTGGCAGATAACCTGAAAAAATCGGGTGCCTTTATTCCGGGTATTCGTCCAGGTGAGCAATCTGCGCGCTACATTGACGGCGTATTAACACGCCTGACTATGTTTGGTGCGCTTTACATGACAGCAGTGTGCTTGTTGCCGCAGTTCTTAGTTGTTGCTGCTAATGTGCCCTTCTATTTAGGCGGCACTTCGCTCTTGATTGTTGTCGTGGTTGTTATGGATTTTATGTCGCAGGTTCAGTCTCATATGGTCTCTCAACAATATGAGTCTCTGATGAAGAAAGCTAACCTGAAGAGCTATGGCAGCGGCATGTTGCGCTAACGCCTTCAGAGTTGAGGAGAGTTGTTATGAAAGTCCGTGCATCTGTTAAAAAGCTGTGCCGTAACTGCAAAATCATTCGTCGTGATGGTGTTGTGCGAGTTATTTGCAGCACAGAGCCCCGTCACAAACAGCGCCAAGGCTAATTGTGATTTATGGCAACCCGGCAGCTAGTGTGCTGTCGGGTTGATTATTTGTGTATACAGCGTTAGTATCCTGCGCCCTTTTCTTGGCTTCCGGGGCGCGGATAGCTGTCAACTGGAGTTTTTCTGAATGGCCCGTATTGCAGGCGTCAACATTCCGGATAACAAGCACACTGTTATCTCGCTGACCTATATCTATGGGGTTGGCCGCACTACCGCACACAGTATTTGTGCAGCTACTGGTATTAATCCAGCGGCAAAAATCAAAGATTTATCTGACGAGCAGATTGAACAGTTGCGTAGCGAAGTCGCTAAGTTCACCACTGAAGGTGATTTGCGCCGCGAAATCAACATGAATATCAAGCGCCTGATGGATCTCGGTTGCTACCGTGGCCTGCGCCACCGTCGTGGCTTGCCAGTGCATGGTCAGCGTACCAAGACTAACGCACGCACCCGTAAAGGTCCGCGCAAGCCGATCCGTAAGTAATCGCGTCAGCGTATTGACAGGAATTTAGCTATGGCAAAACCTGCTGCTCGTCCTCGTAAAAAAGTCAAGAAGACGGTGGTTGATGGCATCGCCCACATCCATGCTTCTTTTAATAACACCATCGTAACCATCACTGATCGTCAAGGTAATGCTCTGTCTTGGGCTACTTCTGGCGGTTCTGGTTTCCGTGGCTCTCGCAAAAGTACTCCATTTGCTGCCCAGGTAGCTGCCGAGCGTGCTGGTCAAGCCGCTCTGGAATATGGTTTGAAAAACCTTGACGTTAATGTCAAGGGTCCAGGCCCAGGCCGTGAGTCCGCTGTGCGTGCTCTGAATGCTTGTGGTTACAAGATTGCTAGTATCACCGACGTGACGCCAATCCCACATAATGGTTGCCGTCCGCCGAAGAAGCGTCGCGTGTAATAGGAGACAGTGAAGAATGGCTCGTTACATTGGTCCAAAATGCAAACTGTCCCGTCGTGAAGGTACTGACCTGTTCCTGAAGAGCGGTTCTCGTGCGCTGGAATCTAAGTGCAACATCGAAACCGCTCCGGGTATCCATGGCCAGCGCCGTGGTCGTCTGTCTGAGTACGGCACTCAGTTGCGTGAAAAGCAAAAAGTTCGCCGTATTTATGGCGTTCTGGAACGTCAGTTCAGCGGCTACTACAAAGAAGCTACTCGTCGTAAAGGCTCTACCGGTGAAAACTTGCTCCAGCTGCTCGAATGCCGCTTGGACAATGTGGTCTACCGTATGGGTTTTGGCGCAACTCGCGCCGAATCACGTCAGTTGGTTTCTCATAAAGCCATCACTGTGAACGGTCAAACCGTAAACGTTCCTTCTTTCCAAGTGAAAGCGGGCGACGTAGTGGCTGTTCGTGAAAAAGCTAAGAACCAACTGCGTATTGCTCAGGCTCTTGAGTTAAATGGCCAGCGTGGTCGCGTTGAGTGGGTAGAAGTTGACGCCGAGAAAAAATCAGGCGTGTTTAAGAGCGTACCTGCTCGCGGCGATCTCTCCGCTGACATCAACGAAAACCTGATTGTCGAGCTCTACTCTAAGTAAGAGCTAGAAAATAGGTGCATCCATGCAGAGTTCGGTAAATGAGTTTCTGACCCCGCGTCACATTGACGTGCAGGTTGTCAGCCCAACCCGTGCCAAAATCACTCTCGAACCTCTCGAGCGTGGCTTTGGCCATACGCTGGGCAATGCGCTGCGTCGCATCCTGTTGTCTTCTATGCCCGGCTGCGCAGTGGTTGAGGCTGAAATTGACGGTGTGCTCCATGAGTACAGCGCAATTGAAGGTGTGCAGGAAGACGTAATTGAAATCCTGCTCAATCTGAAAGGTCTGGCTATCAAGCTGCACGGTCGTGATGAAGTGACTTTGAAGCTGGTTAAGCAGGGCCCGGGTGTCGTGACCGCTGCCGATATTCAGTTGGATCATGATGTCGAGATCGTGAATGGCGATCATGTCATTGCCCACTTGGCAGATAATGGTTCCCTGTCTATGTACCTCAAAGTGGTGCGTGGTCGTGGTTATGAGCCTGCTGATGCGCGCCAAGTTGGTGAAGACGAGAGCCGTTCTATTGGTCGTCTTCAGCTCGATGCTTCTTTCAGCCCTGTGCGTCGTCTGGCGTATGTGGTTGAAAGTGCTCGTGTCGAACAGCGCACCAACTTGGACAAATTAGTTCTGGATCTGGAAACCAACGGTACGCTGGAGCCTGAAGAGGCCATTCGTCGTGCTGCTACTATCCTGCAACAACAGTTGGCGGCGTTTGTTGACCTCAAAGGTGACAACGCACCGACTGTAGAAATTCAGGAAGACGAGGTTGATCCGCTCTTATTGCGTCCAGTTGACGATTTGGAGCTGACCGTACGTTCCGCTAACTGCTTGAAAGCAGAGAACATTTACTACATCGGCGATCTGATCCAGCGTACTGAGGTCGAGCTGCTTAAGACCCCTAACTTAGGCAAGAAATCCCTGACAGAAATCAAGGACGTCTTGGCTTCGCGCGGGCTCTCCCTCGGCATGCGCCTTGACAACTGGCCGCCGGCAAGTCTTAAGAAAGACGACAAGGCCACGGCCTGATCGTCACGATCACCGAACTTTAAGTTTGGTAAGGAATTGAACCATGCGTCATCGTAAAAGTGGCCGTCACCTGAGCCGCACTAGCGCACACCGCAAGGCCATGTTCCAAAACATGGCTGTGTCGTTGTTCGAACATGAGCTGATCAAAACCACCCTGCCTAAGGCGAAAGAGCTGCGCCGCGTTGCCGAGCCGCTGATCACCTTAGCTAAGGAAGACAGCGTTGCTAACCGTCGTTTAGCATTTGACCGTACTCGCTCTAAAGAAGCGGTCGGTAAACTGTTCAACGATCTGGGCAAGCGTTATGCCGGTCGTCAAGGTGGCTATTTGCGTATTCTGAAGTGCGGTTTCCGCGCTGGCGATAACGC
>CAZBNX010000019.1:3622-4784 GCA_964493255.1 uncultured Pseudomonas sp. | reverse complement strand
GAAAGGGTTGTGGCGCTTTGTCCCAAGCGTATGTAGGACAGCCCAACATCCATCAGGGTTTGCAGTTTGCGTGCAAGCGCGGGCACCGCTTCAAAAAATTGGCGTGCTTCTTCGATAGTCATTTTAAGAACTTCGTCGATTGTGCAGCCTTTGTAACGAATTTCGAGCGTTTCTCGGTTGTAACGTAGCCCTTTGCACACATCGCACGGCACATACACATCAGGCAAAAAGTGCATTTCAACCTTGATAACGCCGTCCCCTTGGCAGGCTTCACAGCGCCCACCTTTGACGTTAAACGAAAACCGCCCCGGCCCATAACCACGCGCACGCGCCTCGGGCACTCCCGCAAACAACTCACGAATGGGCGTAAATAGTCCCGTGTAGGTGGCCGGATTAGAGCGCGGTGTACGCCCAATCGGGCTTTGGTCGATGTCCACGACTTTATCGAGTAGTTCTAAGCCTTCAATGCGGTCGTGAGCGGCGGCCTCCAAGCTGGTCGCGCCATTTAATGCGGTGGCTGCCAGCGGCAAGAGTGTTCCGTTAATGAGCGTCGATTTGCCCGAACCCGAAACGCCGGTGACGCATGTGAGTAACCCCAGTGGAATGTCTAAATTCACGTTTTGCAGATTATGGCCGCGTGCGCCCAACACCCGTAACCAGCGCGATTCATTCACGGGTGTGCGTTGTGGAGGCACCGCAATTTTTCGACGTCCAGAGAGGTATTGGCCTGTGAGTGAGTGCGGATGCGCCATGATGTCCGCCGGACTGCCTTGCGCCACAATTTGTCCGCCGTGTACGCCAGCTCCCGGGCCAATATCCAGCACATAGTCGGCTAAACGAATCGCGTCCTCGTCATGTTCGACGACAATCACGGTATTTCCCATATCGCGCAAATGCGTCAAGGTGGCCAATAAGCGTTCATTGTCGCGCTGGTGTAGGCCAATGCTGGGCTCGTCCAGAATGTACATAACGCCGACCAACCCCGCGCCAATTTGGCTGGCCAAACGAATACGCTGCGCTTCGCCGCCCGATAAGGTGTCGGCGCTGCGTTCTAGCGTCAGGTAATCCAAGCCCACATTGACCAAAAATTGCAGCCGTGCGCTCACCTCGCGCAAAATTTTGCTGGCAATTTCCCCGCGTCGGCCCGTGAGTTGCAGCTCGC
>CAZBNX010000019.1:1350-3522 GCA_964493255.1 uncultured Pseudomonas sp. | reverse complement strand
TCGCGCAAAATTTTGCTGGCAATTTCCCCGCGTCGGCCCGTGAGTTGCAGCTCGCCAAAATAGTGGCACGCTTGTCCGACAGGCATGGCCACAATTTCCGGCAATGTTTTTTCGCCCACCCATACATGCCGCGCCTCCAGCCGTAAGCGCGAGCCTTGGCAATCGGGGCAGGCGTGGCTGCTGAGTAATTTGCTCAATTCGTCGCGCAGGGTTTCGGATTCTGTTTCGCGGTAACGGCGCTCTAAATTGGGAACGATGCCCTCAAACGTGTGTGAGCGCCGCACTACGTCGCCCCGGTCATTGAGGTAGCGAAACTCCAGCGTTTGCCGTCCGCTGCCGTGCAAAAGCAGGTGTTGAATCGGTGCAGGTAGTTCACCAAACGGGCTGTCTAAGCTGAAGCTGTAATGCTCCGCCAGTGAAAGCAGCATTTGGAAATAGTAGACATTGCGCCGGTCCCAGCCGCGAATCGCGCCCTCGCCCAAACTTAATTCTCGATTCACCAAACGGCGTGGGTCGAAGAATTGCCGCACGCCCAAACCATCGCAGGCACTGCACGCGCCTGCCGGATTGTTGAACGAAAACATTTTTGGCTCTAATTCGCCCACGGCATGACCGCAATGCGGGCACGCAAATTTTGCTGAAAACAGTAATTCGGCGCTGCCATCGTTATCCATAGGCGCGGCTAACGCGATGCCATCGGCCAAACGCAGCGCGGTTTCCACTGATTCAGCCAAGCGTTGTTGCAGGTCGGGGCGAACTTTGAAGCGGTCAATCACCACGTCAATGCTGTGTTTTTTCTGCTTATCTAAGCTAGGTACGTCATCTAATTCGTAGAGCGCGCCATCAACCCGCACCCGCACGAAGCCTTGCGCCCGCAGTTCAACAAATAACGATAAATGCTCACCTTTGCGCTCACGCACGACGGGCGCTAACAGCATCCATTTGCTGTCTTCGGGGAGGGCTAAAAGCTGGTCAACCATCTGGCTAACGGTTTGCGCTTCTAACGGAATGCCATGCTCGGGGCAACGCGGAATCCCAACCCGCGCATACAGCAAACGCAGGTAATCGTAAATTTCGGTGATGGTGCCAACGGTCGAACGCGGATTATGCGATGTTGACTTCTGTTCGATGGAAATCGCCGGAGATAGCCCCTCAATCGTATCGACATCGGGCTTTTCCATCATCGACAAAAATTGCCGCGCATAGGCAGACAGCGATTCAACGTAGCGGCGTTGCCCTTCGGCGTAGAGCGTATCGAATGCTAACGACGACTTACCCGAACCCGACAAACCCGTGATAACGATGAGCTTGTCGCGCGGTAAGGTGAGGTCAATGTTTTTGAGGTTGTGGGTGCGTGCCCCACGAATCAGAATCTGGTTCACGACTTATCTCAGCTTGATAGGAAGGGCGCGCAAGTATACGGCGCTGACTGTTAGAATCGCGCCCCCGATTTTTGAGGTGTTTTCATGCACGATTCTGCCGCTGAACGCATGAGTTCAACCGAACGGCGCGCCGCCGCTGGGTTAGCCGCTGTCTTTTCGTTCCGTATGTTGGGTTTGTTTATGGTGCTGCCCGTATTGGCCACCTACGGCCAAGAGCTCATTGGCGCAACGCCGCTGCTCATTGGTTTAGCGATCGGCGCATACGGCCTTACACAGGCTGTATTACAAATTCCCTTCGGTATTTTGTCCGACCGCATTGGCCGCGTGCCGGTGATTTACGCGGGGCTGTTGTTGTTTGCAGCAGGCGCGGTGGTTGCTGCGTTATCGGATTCAATTTGGGGCGTGATTGCCGGTCGTGTGTTGCAAGGTGCGGGGGCTATTTCGGCGGCGGTGATGGCGCTGCTCTCCGACGTAACCCGCGAGCAACATCGTACCAAGGCCATGGCCACGATTGGCATGAGTATTGGCCTATCGTTTGCGGTGGCGATGGTGGTTGGTCCGTTACTCACCCGCGTATTTGGTTTATCAGGGTTATTTTGGGCAACGGCGCTGATGGCGTTAGTCGGTATCGTCATTACCGCCGCCGTACCGCGCCCGTCCACACGTTTGCAACACCGTGAATCGGGCGTCGCGCGCCAAGCACTCGCCCCGACGTTGCGTCATGTTGAATTGCTGCGCCTCAATTTCGGCATTGCCGCCTTGCACGCCATTTTGATGGCCACCTTTGTGG
>CAZBNX010000019.1:0-1250 GCA_964493255.1 uncultured Pseudomonas sp. | reverse complement strand
CGCCTCAATTTCGGCATTGCCGCCTTGCACGCCATTTTGATGGCCACCTTTGTGGCTTTGCCGCTGGCGCTCATCGAAAAAGGCGGTTTACCGCGCGAATCGCATTGGTGGGTGTATCTGTCTGCGATGGGATTGGGCTTTTTCGGCATGATTCCTTTCATTATTTATGGCGAGAAAAAACGCCACATGAAGCGCGTTTTGACGGGGGCAGTGGCCGCGTTATTCGCGTGTGAGCTGTTTTTTTGGCTGTTTGGTACCAGCTTAACGGGGTTATTGATTGGTGCGGTGCTGTTCTTTGTTGCCTTTAATTTGCTGGAAGCCTCTCTGCCTTCGTTGGTCAGTAAAATTGCTCCAGCAGGCGGCAAAGGCACAGCAATGGGCGTGTATGCCACCAGCCAATTTCTGGGCGCGGCTCTGGGTGGTTTGTTGGGCGGCTGGCTGTTTCAAGTCGGCGGTGTGACGGCGGTCTTCTTAGGATGTGCGCTAGTCGCTATGGCGTGGTTGCTGATTGCTGCCAATATGCAGGAGCCGCCGTATGTCACCAGTTGGCGTTTTTCTCTGCCAATCGGCCTAGATGAAGGCATGTTGGTGGCGCGTTTGAAAGCCGTTAGCGGCGTTGCTGATGTCATGGTGGCTGTTGAAGAAGCCGCCATTTACGTTAAAGCGGACAAACAGAAAGTAGACAATAACGAATTAGAACGCTTGATTAATTCAGCGTTTACTTCTTGATTTTTCTGGAGAAAGTTCATGGCTCGTGGGGTTAATAAAGTCATTTTGGTGGGTAATGTCGGCGGCGACCCAGAAACCCGTTACCTGCCAAACGGCAACGCAGTGACCAATATCACGTTGGCCACTTCCGAAACGTGGAAAGACAAGCAAACCGGCCAACCACAAGAAAAAACCGAATGGCATCGCGTGGTGTTGTTCGGCAAGGTGGCCGAAATTGCAGGCCAATACCTGCGTAAAGGCTCGCAAGTTTACATTGAAGGCAAGCTGCAAACGCGCAAATGGCAAGACCAATCCGGCCAAGACCGCTACACCACTGAAGTCGTGGTGGATTTGGGCGGCTCCATGCAGTTGTTAGGTGGTCGTGGTGGCGCAGACAGCGAGGCACCTGCTGCCCCACGCACACAATCTGCCCCGCGCGCTGCTGCCCCGCAAGCCGCTGCTCCCCAGCCTGCGCCGCGCCCGGTGCCACAAGCTCAACCGGCACCCAACTACGACAACTTTGATGACGATATTCCGTTTTA
>CAZBNX010000018.1:3773-20165 GCA_964493255.1 uncultured Pseudomonas sp. | reverse complement strand
AGTTCAACGCGAATCGGCAAGCGGCCTTGTAATTCGGGCACTAAATCGCTGGGTTTCGACAGGTGAAATGCACCCGACGCGATAAACAAAATGTGGTCAGTTTTGACCATGCCCAATTTGGTATTGACGGTGCAGCCTTCGATGAGCGGCAGCAAATCACGTTGCACGCCCTCGCGGGAAACGTCCGCGCCGCCGACATTGCCGCGCTTGGCGATTTTGTCGATTTCATCAATGAATACGATGCCGTTTTGTTCGACGGCTTCCAGCGCGCGGCCTTTTAATTCTTCTTCGTTGACGAGGCGCGCGGCTTCTTCGTCGCGAATCATTTTCAGCGCGTCTTTTACCTTGAGTTTGCGGGTTTTTTTGCGCCCTTGCGCCAAACCAGAAAACAGGTTTTGCAGTTGGCTGGTCATTTCTTCCATGCCCGGTGGGGTCATGATTTCAACGCCTGCCGGTGCTTCCGACACTTCAATATCAATTTCTTTGTCGTCTAACTGGCCTTCACGCAGACGCTTGCGGAACAGTTGGCGCGTGCTGTTGTCTTCGCGCGGCGCGGATTCTTCGCCAAAGCTGGTGCGTGCTGGCGGTAACAAGGCGTCGAGGATGCGGTCTTCGGCGGCATCTTCGGCACGATGTTGCATTTTTTGCACTTCTTGTTCACGCAGCATTTTGAGCGCGGCGTCGGCTAAATCGCGGATGATGGATTCAACATCGCGGCCAACATAGCCCACTTCGGTGAATTTCGTGGCTTCAACTTTGATGAAAGGCGCATTCGCCAGCCGTGCTAAACGACGGGCAATTTCCGTTTTGCCGACGCCGGTCGGGCCAATCATCAGGATATTTTTCGGCGTGACTTCTTGGCGCAGCTCGGTGGGGAGCTGCATCCGCCGCCAGCGGTTACGCAGCGCGATGGCCACCGCGCGCTTTGCGTCGTGTTGGCCAATGATGTGGCGGTCGAGTTCCGAGACAATTTCGCGGGGTGTCATGGACATGCGCTAACTCCAGCGGGCGGCTTAAATAGCCGAATCCAGTTCTTCAAGGGTCAAATTCTGGTTGGTAAATACGCAGATAGAACCGGCGATATTGAGTGCCGTTTCTGCAATTTCACGCGCGCTGAGGTCGGGGCTGCCTTTTTGCAACAGCGCCAGCGCCGCCGCTTGTGCGAAACCACCACCAGAACCCATCGCAATCAAGCCATGTTCGGGTTCGACCACATCGCCGTTACCCGTGATGATGAGCGACGCATCTTTATTAGCCACGGCCAGCATGGCTTCTAAGCGGCTGAGGCTGCGGTCGGTGCGCCAATCTTTGGCCAGCTCAACAGCGGCACGGACTAAATGGCCTTGGTGCTTTTCTAGCTGCCCTTCAAAACGCTCAAACAGGGTGAAGGCGTCGGCGGTGGCACCCGCAAAACCGGCCAACACTTGACCGTGATACAAGCGGCGCACCTTCTTGGCGTTGCCTTTCATGACGGTATTGCCGAGGGAGACTTGGCCGTCGCCGCCCATAATGACTTTGCCATTGCGGCGGACTGAAACGATGGTGGTCAAGGGAGAATCCTCCTGCTACGCGACGCCAAGCGTCTGGAATTCGGCAGGATATGGGGCGTTTGGCGGTGCTTTTCAACCAGACACCCCTGTGAATTGTATCAGCGACGTTCTTGCACCATGCCTTGCCCTAATTGCCGTTGTGCGCCATCAGCTTGTTGGCGGTTGCTAAAAGGTCCAACGATGACCCGAAAAAACGTCCTGCCATTTGCTGCGCCGGTTTCGATGCGCGCATCTTGGCCAGATAGCAACAATTGTGCGCGGGCGCTTTCAGCTTGGTCTCGGGTGGAAAACGAGCCAGTCTGTACGACATAACGGGTGTTCGCAGGCGGTGCGGCGGGAGGCAGTGGCGGCGTAGGTGCGACAGGTTTTTCAGGCAGACGCTCCACGGGACGCTCGACACGTTCAACACGTTCAACGCGCTCGACTGGGCGCTCAAGGCGTTCCACTTTAGGCGCGGGAGGAATTGGCGTCATGGGGGGTACGGCTTTCGGTGGCGGTGGTGGAGCAAGCGCCTGTTGTTTTGCCGTAGACGGGGGCGGTAAAGGGGGTGCAGACGGCGCTACGTTGGTCGTTGCTGAAACGTCGGGCGTAGACGGTGCCGCACTGGGCGGGGTGACAGGCATTGCAGCGGTCGCGGTAGCCGGTGGCGGCGGGGGGGATGCTGATGGCGTCATGGCCATGTTGCTGCCCGGTTGGTCTTGCAGGATATTGTAAAACTCGTATTTAGGCGGCGGCACGCTGGGTTGTTGCGGGGGCGCAGGTTGTACCGTTGCTTTGGCGGATGTGGCGGCTGTGCTTGGCTCGTTTGGGGTGTTACTCCAATGAAAGAGGCCAAACGCAGCAACGCCACTAATCGCCATGCCGATAGCCATCCACACGAACCCCGGCAGCGGTGCTGTCTTCTGTGCGGGTACCGCAGCGGGAGCGGGTTTCATGCTGGTGGCTCCACGCTGTTGAACGGGTTTCTTGTGGTTCTTGTGGCTCGACATGGTTGTTTTACATACGCTCAAGCGGCGAGAGGCCCAACAATTCCAACCCTTGTTTTAGCGTGCGACCTGTTAAAGCCGCGAGGCGCAAACGGCTTTCTTGCACCGTAGCTTCTTCTGCGCTGAGGATGGGGCAGTTTTCATAGAAGCTGGAGAACAGCCCCGCGAGGTCATACAGATAAGCGCACAGCACATGCGGCGTGCCTTTAGTGGCCACGTTGTTCAGCATCTCGCCGAATTGGGCGAGTTTTGCCGCGAGCGCCTGTTCTTGTTCTGCATGTAGGTGAATAGTTCCATCAAGTTCGGCGAAGTTCTTGCCAATTTTGCGGAAGATACTGGCCACACGGGTGTAGGCATACAGCAAATAGGGGGCGGTGTTGCCTTCAAAACTGAGCATCAAATCAAAGTTGAAGCAGTAATCACTGGCGCGGTGTTTGGATAAATCCGCGTACTTGACCGCACCAATCCCGACCGCGCGCGCAATGTGACGCAATTCGTCTTCGGGCAGTGTGGGGTTTTTCTCGCTAACCAAACGATAGGCGCGCTGTTCGGCTTCGTTCAGTAAATCAATCAGTTTGACGGTGCCGCCATCGCGGGTTTTGAACGGACGCCCGTCCGCACCGTTCATGGTGCCAAAGCCCATGTGCTCCAAATCCATGCCTTCCTGCACGAAACCCGCCCGACGTGCCACGTCAAACGCCATTTGGAAGTGCAGCGCTTGGCGTTGGTCAACGAAATACAGAACGCGGTCGGCGTGCAGTTGTTGGCTGCGGTAGCGCATGGCGGCGAGGTCAGTGGTGGCGTACAGGTAGCCGCCATCCGCTTTTTTCACGATGACGGGCAGCGGGTTGCCATCGGCATTTTTGTATTCGTCTAAGAATACGCATTGCGCGCCATCGCTTTCACTGAGCAGCCCTTTCGCCGCCAGTTCGGTGATGATGGGCGCTAAATCAGCGTTATAGGCGCTTTCGCCGCGTACATCGGCGGGGCCTAATTTCACGCCCAAACGGTCATACACTTCTTGGCAATGCGACAGCGATACTTCGTTAAAGCGTTTCCACAGGCGCAAACAATCCGCATCACCGGCTTGCAGTTGCACCACTAAACCGCGTGCGCGGTCGGCAAATTCGCTGGAATCGTCGAAGCGTTTTTTGGCGGCACGGTAGAACTGTTCTAAATCGCCTAATTCGGCGTCACTGTTGACGGGTTGGTCTTGCAGATACGCCAGCAACATGCCGAATTGCGTGCCCCAATCGCCCACATGGTTTTGACGAATGACGTCATCGCCCAAAAATTCCAGCACGCGCGCAACGGCGTCACCGATGATGGTGGAACGCAAATGGCCAACGTGCATTTCTTTCGCCAAGTTTGGCGAAGACAAATCCACCACCACCCGTTGCGCGGCGCCCGTTTTTTGGACGCCTAATTGCGTGTCGGCCAGTGCGTTATCCAGACGCTGCGCCAGTGCATCGCTGTTCTGGAAGAAATTTAAGAAGCCGGGGCCGGCAATTTCAACCTTACTGATGGCGCTGTCAGTAGGCAGCGCGGCAATGATTTTCTCGGCTAAATCACGCGGTTTTAGCGCAGCGGGTTTGGCCAACATCATGGCGATGTTGCTGGCAAAATCACCGTGGCTTTTGTCTTTGGTGTTTTCCACCTGAATAGAAGGCGTAAGACCTTCAGGCAGCACCTGTTCAGCGGTGAGGCGGGTGAGGGCTTGCTGGATTAGGTGGCGAATGCTGTCTTTCATGCGTGAGCTCTTGAGCAGGTCCGGCGCGGGGCGGCGATTATTGATTGAGCCTCGAACGGCATCAAGCGTTAGAGGGGGTGTCGGTGATAGCGGTGGTGCGCGGGTAATAACGCGGCACGCGGGCAGCTACTTTGCTGAGTAATTCGTAACCCAAGGTGCCACAGGCTGCCGCGACCTCATCGACGGGGAGCTGTTTTCCCCACAGCTCAAACGGGGTTCCGGTTTGAGCGTGCGGAAGGTGCGAAACGTCCACCATCAGCATATCCATGGACACACGCCCAACGAGGGGCGCGCGTTGTCCATCCACGATGACGGGGGTGCCGCTGGGTGCTGTGCGTGGGTAGCCGTCGGCGTAACCGCAACTGAGCGTAGCGATGCGCGTGGGATGGGTGGCTGTCCAACTGGCACCGTAACCCACGGATTCGCCGGGTTTAATGTCGCGCACGCCCATGAGCTGCCCGCCGAGTGTCATGGCGGGGCGTAGCCCTAAAGCAGCGGCGGGACGGTCTGCGAACGGGCTGGCGCCGTACAACATGATGCCGGGGCGCAGCCAATCAAAATGGGTTTCTGGCGCGGTCAAGAGTGCCGCTGAATTGGCAAACGAACGATACGCAAACGGCAGCGCATGCAAGCTATTAAAGGCAGCGCGTTGCTGTTGGTTGAGCGCGTGTTCGGGTTCATCCGCGCAAGCAAAGTGGCTGATAAGGTTCAGGCTGGCCACAGACGGTTGCCCGTGTAAACGGTGAAACCAGTGTTGCACTTCATCGCAATTCAGGCCAAGGCGGTGCATACCTGAATCAATTTTCAGCCAAATAGGCAGCGGATGCGGCAGCGGCGTGGCCAATAAGCACGCGGCTTGGGCTTCGCTTTGAATGACCATATCCAAGCCAAGGCGTGCCGCTTGTTGGTAATCGTCGGCTGCGAAGCCGCCTTGCAGTACCAAAATGCGTGCTTCGGGCGCAATGCGGCGCACATCAATCGCTTCTTCTACGCACGCCACCGCAAACCCGTGGCAGTCTGGGTGCTGCTTGAGTGCTTCAACCACCGCATGAACGCCATGCCCATACGCATTGGCCTTAACCACCGCAAAAATACGCGGCGCGGGCGCATGGCGGCGTACCTGTTGCAGGTTGTGGCAAAGGGCGGAAAGGTCGATGGTGGCAACCAAGGGGCGCATGGCGGGATGTCTCTCTGGGCGGCGGGGCGCTCATCTTAACGCTTGAAGCGGGGGAAAACCTGCGCTTAGTCGTCGGGGTAATTGGCGTAAGCGTTGGCGGCTAGGTTTTCAAAGCGCGTGTATTGACCGAGGAACGCCAGCCGCACGGTACCCAGCGGGCCATTCCGTTGCTTACCGATGATGATTTCGGCGATGCCTTTATGTTCGCTTGTTTCGTGATAAACCTCATCGCGGTACACGAACATGATGACGTCAGCGTCTTGTTCGATGGCACCTGATTCGCGCAAGTCGGCGTTTTTGGGGCGTTTATCCGGGCGCTGTTCCAGTGAGCGGTTAAGCTGCGAAAGCGCCACCACGGGGCAGTTAAATTCTTTCGCTAACGCTTTGAGTGAGCGAGAAATTTCAGAAATTTCATTAGTACGGTTTTCACTGCCGGAACCACCGACCTGCATCAGTTGCAGGTAGTCCACCATAATCATGGCCAAGCTGCCGTGTTCGCGCACAATGCGACGTGTGCGCGCGCGCATTTCAGCGGGTGTGATGCCAGCGGTGTCGTCAATGAACAGTTTGCGGTCGTTGAGCAAATTAATAGCGGAAGTAAGGCGCGGCCAATCTTCTTCCGTTAAACGACCGGAGCGCAGCAAGGTTTGGTCAATGCGCCCGAGTGACGACAGCATCCGCGTGATGAGTGAATCAGCGGGCATTTCCAGCGAATAAACCAACACGCTTTTGTCACTGCTCAAGATGGCGTGCTCAACCAAATTCATGGCGAATGTGGTTTTGCCCATCGAAGGACGCCCCGCCACAATAATCAAATCCGCTGGTTGTAGGCCGTTGGTTTTGGTGTCGAGGTCGCTAAAGCCCGTCGATAAACCGGTGAGCGCGTTGGGTGACTGAAACAGTGCGTCAATGCGGTCAATGACTTTGGGCAGAATTTGCGCTAACGGTTGCGGGCCACCTTGTTGTGGGCGCATTTCGGCAATTTCGAAAATACGGCGCTCGGCGTCTTGTAAGACATCGGAAACGCTACGCTCTTTCGGGTTATACGCGGCTTCACCAATGGCTTGACTGGCGTTAATCAAACGCCTGAGCGTTGCGCGCTCAAGGACAATTTTGGTGTAAGCGTGGATATTGGCGACAGACGGTGTATTGCGCGCTAAATCGGAGAGATAAACCAACCCGCCCATTCTATCGAGCAGATTTTGTTTTTTAAGTTGGTCGTGCAGCGTAACGACATCAAACGGCTGATTTTGATTGGCCAGCAGTTGAATAGCGCGAAAAATGTGCCGGTGTTCTTGATGATAAAAATCGGAATCCGACAGCTCACCACCTACGTATTCCCATGCCTCATTGTTGAGCATGAGACCACCCAGTACAGACTGTTCAGCCTCTTTAGAGTGGGGAGGGATTTTTACGTTTACCGTTTCCGGATCGAATTGCTCGGGAATGTTGGATTCGCTCATCACTCGATACCGTGCAGGTGCTTTCCAGAAACACATCGGGCACGCCTGCCGTAACAGCACGTGCCCGATGTTGGCGGATTACCCGAAAGTTGACCGCCCGCAGTTGCTGTCCGGCGTTAGCCAGCGACAACTACAACGCGTACGGTAGCCTGAACATCAGTGTGCAGATGAACAGCGACGTCGTATTCGCCAACTTGACGAATAGTACCGTTCGGCAGACGAACTTCGCTCTTCGCCACTTCGATGCCGGAAGCAGTCAGGGCGTCAGCGATGTCGTGAGTACCGATAGAACCGAACAGTTTGCCCTCATCGCCTGCGGTTGCAGTGATGGTGACTTCCAGTTCGCTCAGTTCTTGGGCGCGCGCTTCAGCGTTCGCTTTTTTATCGGCAGCTTGTTTTTCCAGCTCGGCGCGACGTGCTTCGAACGCAGCGACATTCTCCGCAGTAGCCATGGTGGCTTTACCTTGCGGCAGCAGGAAGTTACGGGCATAACCGCCCTTGACGTTCACCTTGTCGCCCAGATTACCCAGGTTGGTGACTTTTTCCAGCAGGATGATTTCCATGCTCTAGAACCTCTTAATTAAACCTTCACCGATCAGTGGTGCCGCCGCTGTTTGAGCGTGCAAGGCGTCCACGAAAATCCAACAGACTGTCGATCACGGCCAACATCACCAGCAAGGGATAAACACCTTGCAGGAAGAACAACAACGCAGCATAAAACGCAATCAGTAGAAACCCTGACCAAGTTGAGCGCGCCGCTAGTCCATGCACTAGGGCAATTCCCGCAAATGCGAGGGGTACGCTGCACAAGGGTGTGAGCATTACCAGTGGGCCGCCTATTTGTGGCAGCACAACGATACCGGCAAACAAACCCAGTGCTACAACCGGCGAAAGGCGTAATGCCTGTAACTCGGCGGCCAATCCGCCCGGGTTGTACAGCAGCGATTGCCAATAACGCGCTAACAATAAGGCCAAGAGGCAAGACATCTGCAACAAGGCGGCAAGCAAACCCACTAATACGGGACGCAATAAACCTTCGATGTGTTGGCGTTCGTCGTTACCCAATTGGGTGTAGACATCGCCTAACACTTGTGGGAGCAAACGACTTATTTCGCTCACCATCCGCTGTAGAAACTCGCCAAAGGCGGCATTAGTCAGTAAGGCCGCGATAACGCCCAGCAATAGGCTGAATATCAACACCTTAGACCACGATGCCGTTTGGCGTAAAACAACGGCCAAGGATAATGCACCCACGAGGGCTGCAAGTGGTTGTGGATCCCCGAAGAAGAACCACAACACGGCTGGCAGTGCGCCCAATGCGATGACATTGGAAGCATCGCCAGCACCACGTCGCAGCATGACCAGCGCAACGACTGCCGCACCAACCCAGAAGAACATGGGCAACGCCATAGCGATAGCCACTGTTAAAGTGGCTTGCTTGCGCCCGCTCATGACAAATTTGGCCAGTGCCTGCATGTTCGTGCTGTCAACCTATGATCGAAGACCGAGCCTTAATTAACGGCCGTGGCTGTCGGTGTAGGGCAGCAGGGCCAGGTAGCGGGCGCGCTTGATAGCGGTGGCCAGCTGACGCTGATACTTGGCTTTAGTACCGGTGATACGGCTAGGAACGATCTTGCCGGTTTCAGAAACATAAGCCTTCAGGGTGTTGAGATCTTTGTAATCAATCTCCAGAACGCCCTCAGCGGTGAAACGGCAGAACTTACGACGACGGAAAAAACGTGCCATGAAAAGGCTCCTCAATAAAGGTTGCGAAGATTACTCGTCAGCGCCTTCGCCGTCGGTACCTTCAGAGAGGCCCTCGACGTTGTCGCTGCGGTCACGGCGCTCACGGCGCTCGTTGCGGCTTTCTTCGGCCTTCAGCATCTCGGACTGGCCAGTGATGGCAGCGTCACGACGGATGATCAGGTTACGGATGACAGCGTCGTTGTAGCGGAAGTTATCTTCCAGCTCTGCCAGCGCAGCAGCGCTGCACTCGACGTTCATCAGCACGTAATGAGCCTTGTGCACGTTGTCGATGGCGTAAGCCAATTGACGACGGCCCCAATCTTCGAGGCGGTGAACTTGACCGCCGTCTTCTTCGATGGTCTTGGTGTAACGCTCGACCATACCGCCGACCTGCTCACTCTGATCCGGGTGAACCAGGAAGACGATTTCGTAATGACGCATAAATGCTCCTTACGGTTATGCAGCCTGCCGCGAAATGCGATCAGGCAAGGAGTGGATGTTTCGTTCGTACCTGCGTTGCGCGCTACGCGGAGCGAGCTGCTGCAACAAGGGCCGCGCATTGTACGGGGGGGCTTTACCCCCTGCAAGGTGCGTTGTTTCTCTCAACGTGCTCGATTTCAACAATTCGCATCGGAAAGCCAAATCGCGCCGGAAATTCACGCAGAAAGCCTTTAAGAAAATACTGACTTGGCCAATTGTGAAACACTAAGCCTAGGTTTGAAAACGCACAGGGTTGCGCGAAGGTGAAGCCGTTCACATCGTCTTCAAAGCCGCATCGTGGGCATTCAAAGTTATCGGTTTCGTTGGCAATCCAGCGTTCTAGCGACTCAAACAACGGCGTACCCAGTTCGTGCCGACATTCAGGACAGCGTGCGCGCCGCGCAAAGGGTGGTTCGGGCGTGTACAAACCGCGCTCGGTGATAAATTCTAGGCCCGTGGCGGGGGTGTCAATCGGCAGCGGGAAATCATCGGGTACATCCAGAATGCGTAACGCGCCTTCTTTCATGGGGTAAACGCAATGCCCCGGACGCAATCCGCTGGCAACAGGCCGCACGGCCACCACATTTAATCCCACTAACCAGCGCAGTATTTTTTGCGCGCAGGCTTCCGGGTTGGGGTGGCTAGAAATAAGCGGTACCAACATGAATTGCCGATGAATAGTCATGTGGAGGCGTCGGGGTCGCGGTAGAGGCCAAGGGTGCGTAATTGCGCCACTTTCTTTTCCATGTCGTCGTCGTTATCTGCATATTGTTTAGAGATAGCAATAAATTCGTCCTGAATAGTTAAAAACGCATCAACGACATCAGGGTCAAAATGGCTGCCTTTCCCGTTGCAGATAATTTCAACGGCCTTTTCGTGTGGCATTCCCAACTTATAGACGCGACGGCTGATAAGTGCGTCGTATACATCAGCTAAAGCCATTAAGCGTGCCGAAATGGGAATGTCGTCCCCCGCCAAGCCTTGTGGGTAGCCGGAACCATCCCATTTTTCATGGTGAGATTGGGCAATTTCTTTGGCAAACCGCAAGAAGCCCACTTCAACGCCCAGCGCCTCTTCCGCCTGTTCAATTGCTTGGCGACCTAATCCCGGATGCGCTTTCATGATTTCAAATTCATGCGGCTCAAAGCGCCCATTTTTCAACAAAATGTGGTCAGGAATACCCACTTTGCCGATGTCGTGCAGCGGTGCGGATTTGAACAATAAGCGAATATGTTCGTGGGTAAGAAACGCTGAAAAACGCGGATGCGTGGCCAAATGTTCAGCCAGCGCCTTGACGTAATATTGTGTCCGTCGGATGTGATTGCCGGTGTCGGAGTCGCGGGTTTCGGCTAACGAGGCCATGGCCAAAATCGTAACGTCTTGAATCGCCGCGATTTCGCGCGTGCGCTCGGCCACCTTGCCTTCAAGGTATTCACTTTTATCGCGTAAGAAATCCGCAGCCGCTTTGAGGGCCAAGTGGTTACGCACGCGCGCCAGCATAATCGGCGGATTAACCGGCTTGGTGATGTAATCCGCCGCGCCGAGTTCAAGGCCGATTTGCTCGTCGGCTTGTTCTGCCATAGCGGTTAGGAAAATAACGGGAATGTGTTCTGTCGCCGGATTTTGTTTAATTCGCCGACATACTTCATAACCATCCATGCCCGGCATCATGACATCAAGCAAAATTAAATCAGGCGGTGTATCCGACTGAATAATTTTAAGGGCGCGCTCGCCATTATTAGCGACCTTGACGCGATACGTATCACATAACAACTCGCTCATTAAAACGAGATTGTCGGGCGTATCATCTACCACCAGAATTATATTGTTCTCAGTAGACATCAGGCATTTCCTAATACAAGTAGGCTGACCATTATTCAAACTTCCCTAGTAATGCCGTCACAAGACCGGTAGCGGCATCAAAGTCGAAGGCACGCAGATGTTCGCGAAGTTCGTCTAAATCCAAGCCGGGAATAGCAGCCAGTGGTATGGCTTGTTGTTCCAGCCATTTACTGGTTTGAGCGTCTCCGTTGTCTAACAGGGTTTGTAGTGTTTTTAGCACGTCAATCACATCTTTTTGGTTATTTTTAGGGGTACTAACAGCAGGCATCGGTTGCTGTGCGGCGGTGGGTGGTGTGGCGCGTGCTGGCTCCGTTGAAGGCAACGCAAGACGCAACGCTTCCAGCAGTTGATGCAAGCATAAAATCGTTGTAGCCATTGAGGATTGCATATGTGCGCGGTCAACGGGCGGTATCAACGATTTCTCTAGTTCGCTGGCGAGGGCCTGAATAGCGGTTGCGCCAACGTTGCCAGCAACGCCTTTCAGGGTATGCGCCAAGCGTTGTGCGGACACGATGTCGCCGCGTTCTAAACAGGCATTTAATTCATCGCTAAAGCGCGCTTGGCCATTTAAGAAAGAACCGAGCAAATTCATATACAGCGAAGGCCGCCCCAGCATCCGCTGTAAACCTTGGCGTGCATCAAGCCCATCAATATTCAGTAAGGCCACCGGTAGGTCGTCAGCGGACGGCTTCGGGGTGGGTGGCGTAGGCGGTGCTATTTCAATGGGTGCGACGGGTGCCGGTGGTTCTGGCGGTTGCACTGCCGTGGGCGCTGTTGTGGTGTGTTCTAGGGTGATGGTGGGTGCCGGTTGTGAGGCAACGGCGCTGCTTTGACCGGCTAACCATGGGCGCACGCGCTCAACCCAATAGCGAATGGTTTGCCACAGTTGCACAGGCTCAATCGGTTTAGCGAGGTGGTCGTCCATGCCCGCTTCTAAACAGCGGTCGCGGTCGATTTGCATGGCGTTGGCTGTCATTGCAATGATGGGCAGCAGCGCATGAGGATGTGTCTGACGAATAAGCTCGGTGGCCTCTAACCCGTCCATGACGGGCATTTGCATATCCATGAGCACAAGGTCGTAACGGCTTTCGCGCACTTTATTGACTGCAATGCGCCCGTTCTCAGCCAAATCAACGATGATGCCCACTTCATTCAGTAATTCTTGGGCTACTTGCTGATTAATAGCGTTGTCTTCTGCGACTAACACGCGCAAGCCACGCAACCAATGCAGCTCGCGCGGTGTGTTGTGCGTCGCAATCGACATTTCTTCAGAAGCCGTGTTAGTGCCGCCCAAGGTGCGTATCAGTGCTTCAAACAGGAGTGTTGGATTAACGGGTTTAATCAGTAACTCTTGGATGCCCGCTTGTTCTGCGCTATTGAGAATTTCTTCTCGACCATAGGCCGTTACCATCAAGCAATGCGTGCTTTGCGGTAAATTCAATTGACGAATCATGCGCGCGGTATCGACGCCATCCATACCCGGCATTTGCCAGTCTAAGAACACCACTTCGAAGGGGCGGCACGCATCGGCGGCTTCTTTTAAGGCAACCAGCGCGGCTTGTCCTGACTCTACAGCCATCACATCGAACGTCATGGATGACAGTAATTCGGCCAGTACCAAGCGCGCATTTTCGTTGTCGTCCACCACGAGCACGCGACGGTTACGCATGTCTGGTTCTGGTACGAGATTGCGCGCCTGCTGCACGTTAGAAAGGCCCAAACGTGCCACGAACCAAAATTCAGACCCTTGGCCCGGCTCGCTGTCTACGCCTACGCTGCCGCCCATCAGTTCCGCCAGCTTCTTGCTAATCGCTAACCCCAATCCGGTGCCGCCGTATTTGCGTGTTGTCGAGCTATCGGTTTGTTGGAAACTTTGGAACAGCATATTGATTTGTTCTTGGGTTAAACCAATGCCCGTATCCCTCACGGTAAATTTGAGCATGGCATCGTGTTCGTTGCGTTCTAAGCATTGAACGTGAATTTCTACTTCACCTTCTTCGGTGAATTTAACGGCGTTATTGGCATAGTTAATAAGGATTTGCCCCAAGCGCAGCGGGTCGCCGCGCAATAAACTGGGCACATCGGGGGCTACTTTTACAATTAATTCTAAGCCTTTGCTGCCTGCTTTTTCCGCAATGAGGTGCGTGACATTTTCCAGCGTTTTATATAAATCGAAATCTGTTTTTTCGATTGATAATTTGCCTGCTTCGATTTTCGAGAAATCGAGAATGTCGTTAATAATGCCGAGTAAATGTTTACCTGATTTCTCAATTTTACTGAGGTAATCACGTTGGCGCGACGTCATCTCGGTTTTTAACGCCAAGTGACTCATCCCAATAATGGCGTTCATGGGGGTGCGAATTTCGTGGCTCATGTTTGCCAAGAAATCTGACTTGAGCCGTGTCGCGCTTTCCGCTGCTTCGCGTGCTTGGAGCATGGCTTCAATGGCTTGATGCTGTTCGGAAACGTCCATCAGCATGAAGACCACGCCACGGCTGAGGTCGTTGGGGTCAAGGCGTGTGCCGCTTAAACGACACCAGAAACGACTGCCATCGCAGCGTTGTAATTGCAATTCAACGTGGTGCGTTAGGCCGCGTTGTAGGTCGTCATAAATGGTGGTGTGCGCTTCTTGATACGCCTCTTCGCTGGCGTACCAAATGTTCATGCTTTGACCAATTTGCGAACCCGCAGGCCAGCCTAATAATTCATCTAAGCGTTTGTTATTTCGAATAATGAGGTGGTCGCGCACGAAGGCGATACCGTTGGTCGCGGCTTCAAAAATGGCTTCTTGTTCTTCACTGGCGTGCTCTAGTGCGCGTTCAGATTCGCGGCGTTCGGAAATGTCGCGGGCCGTCACGCAAACACAGTGGCCGCGCCCTTCCATCGCCGGTAATTTGGACAGCGAAACTTCAATTTCGAAGGTGCTGCCATCTTTGCGTTCGCCCATTAAATCGCGTTTGCGACCCGCCGTGTGCGCTGCGCCCATTTCTTTGCGGACATCGTTTTGCACCATAAAACTTTGACGCAAATGGGGGTGATGACCGCGTTGTTGATTAGGAACCAACACATCCACGGATTTACCGATGAGTTCGCCGCTGCTGTAACCAAATAAGTGGTCCATGCGGGCATTACTGAGCACGATGCAGCCGCTTTCGTCCACGATTAACATGCCATCGGGCGCCGATTCGATAATGGCGCGGAACCAGGCTTCAGTAGAACGAATCGTGACCGTGCGCTCTTCGAGAACACGCTCATATTGACGGCGTTCGGAAATATCGCGTGCCGACACGCACACGCAATGTCCGCGTCCTTCCATCGCCGGTAATTTGGACAGCGAAACTTCAATTTCAAAGGTGCTGCCATCTTTGCGCGCGCCGAGGAGGTCGCGTTTGCGCCCATTGGTGCTTTTGCCGCCCATTTCTTTACGCACGTCCGTTTGTTCAACGAAACTTTGGCGCAAGTGTGGGTGGTTAGCGCGCTGCATAGCGGGTACGAGAATATCAACGGATTGGCCGATAAGCTCACCGCTGCCATAACCGAATAAGTGGTCCATACGCGCATTACTGAGCACGATATGGCCGCTTTCATCCACGATTAACATGCCATCGGGCGCAGATTCGATAATGGCGCGGAACCAGGCTTCAGTGGCGCGAATTGTGGCCGCTTGTTCTTCTAAGCGACTGGCTTGTCGTTGTAATTCGACGGTTTGTTCTTGCGTAGAGACCAATAACGCTTGTGTTTTACGGTTGCGGAGCAAGATGGTTAATTTAAGTGCAATTAGCTCGCAGGCTTCTTGCATAAAATGACGATAGTCGTCTGTAGCGGCGCTAAAGACCGCTAATTCCAAGACGGCCAATACCTCGCCTGCCACTTTAATAGGCCAAAACTCTAACGACTTAGGTTGAGCGCGCCCTAACCCGGATGCAATGTTCATGTAATCGGGCGGTAAATCGTCCAGCACCATGAGGGTGCCATCACGCGCGACTTGTCCTAGTAACCCTTCTCCGCTGCGGAAAGGCTCATGTACCTGATGGTTACGCGGTAAACCAAATCCGCCAATCAGTTTGTAAAAGCTATCGTGGTCGTCGCGTAAATAAAAAACGGCGGCACTGCCGCGCGCTAATGGAATTAAAGACGGCAACAGTAATTGTACGAAGGCTTCTAACGATTCCGCAGGCTGCACCGCTGCCGCAACATCAGCCAAGCGGCTTTTTATGTTGTGTTGTCGGTCTTGTTCGAAGCGATCAACCCGCAAACGCTCCAGCGAGCGAGCTAATTCGCCCATTTCGCTTGGGTCTTCTTGGGCGCTGAACGTGACATCTCTATCACCCGACACCAATTGATGCGCCTGATGAGTGAGATTAACGACGTTTCGAATAATGCGTACATATAAAAAACTGATTAACGTAACCAGCATCATAATCACGGTCGCAATTAATAAGCCGAGGTTAATCCAATAGAACAATTCCACTTGAAAGCTGAGATTAGCCTGTTCTGGTTTAATGCGTGCTTCCATACGGGCCGCTAAATGCGATAAGCGGTCAAGATAATCCTGTTTGGTTTTTTCGTATTCGTGGTTATGGATAAGCTCGATGGCTTCATCGCGTTTGCCGTTGCGGGCGAGTTGAAAAGCCCGGTCTTCAATTTCGAGCACATATTGCGCTTGTGGGCGCGTGGCGCGTAATTCGGCAATTTCTTCAATGGGTGAGCCAGCACCTAATAAGCGTTGCTCCGGGGCTTCATCGGCGAGGTGTGCGGCTAATGTGCGTTGATATTCTTGCCGGTAGCCGTCTTGTAATGTGACAACCCAGCCGCGCATTTGGCGCGTCATGGCTTTACGGTCATCGACCATTTTGCGAATTTGTTCGCGCCCCGTTTGCCACGCCGCTTCCAACGCAGAGTATTTCTCCGCGTAATGTTTAGACAGCAGATTACTGCCGATGCTGAGAGCCGACAAAACGGTCACAACGAGGGTCAGGCTGAGGCTGACATTCTTGACGCTTTTCATGAGGCACAGGCACTGAATAGAAAATCGGGGATGACAGAGTATCGTTTAACAGAGAGCTATCATGTAGATACAAACCACAAAACAATAGGGCATCTCTGACAATACGTTAATCGCTATTCAATCATGCTTTGCCACTTATAACCATTTAGCAAAACGCCGTGGCAGCTAAAAAGCCCCACGGCGTTGTTTACATCAGGTGTTGCAGGCGGGTTAGAAGTTGACGGTTACGCCCGTGTAATAGGTACGTCCCATGCCGGGAACCGCAACATCGGATGGAATACCGTTGATGCTCATGGTGCGGCCCTGCGCGGTATAAGCGCCGCCTGTTGGCAGGAAATAGAACTTATCGGCGACGTTCTCGATACCCATATCAACGCGAACCTGTTCCCA